>NZ_JBHZCY010000139.1:0-4256 GCF_042786665.1 Kitasatospora sp. NPDC059146
GGCCGGGAGGGGTGCTCCCGGCCGGGCCGCCCCGGTCCGTCCGTTGGCGGGGAGCCTCGGGGTGCGCGAGGGCTCCGTGCGGCGCTGCCCGGTCGCCTCGAAGGCGGCGGCGAGCCGCAGGAGCGCGGTGTCGTCGTAGGCGCGGCCCGCGAAGGTGAGCCCCACCGGCATGCCGATGTCGGCCATGGTGCCCATCGGCACGGTCACGGTCGGAATGCCGAGGTGGCGCGGCACGAGGTTGCCGTTGGCGACCCAGACGCCGTTGCGCCAGCCGAGGTCGGCGGAGGCCTCGGCCACGTCCATGTCGGCCGGGCCGACGTCGGCGACGGCGGGGAAGACCACGGCGTCCAGGCCGAGTTCGTCCATCCAGACCTCCAGGTCGACCCGGCGGGTCTCCTCCAGGCCGCGCAGGCCCGCCTCCAGCAGCGGGATGTCGGTGAGGGAGGCGTACGGGCGCTCGCGCACGAAGCGCGGGTAGTCGCCGACGGTGTCGTCGAAACCGGCGTAGCGGTCGGGGAGTTCGCCCTCGTGCTTGGGGAAGATGCGGCTTCCGTCGACCTCGGTCAGGGTGGCGAGCGCCGGGTCCCCGTTCGCGCGCAGGAAGTCGTCCCAGGACCAGGCGGACAGGTCCTCGATCTCGACGGTGAGGTAGTCCCGGCCGACCAGACCGCGGGTGAACAGCGAGGGCGCGCCGGGGCGGTCGGCCTCGTAGTTGGTCACCACCGGGAAGTCGACCTCGACGACCTCGGCGCCGGCCGCCTCCAGGTCGCGGCGGGCGGCCTGCCACAGGGCGATGACCGAGGCGCGGGTGTCGATCCGCTGCCCGGTCTGGCCGCCGATGCCGCCCTCGGGGTTGGTGCCGGCCTCGGGGTCGGCGTTGATGTACATCCGGGGCACGCCGACGCGCCGGCCGGCGAGGGTCGCCCCGGCCGCCGCCGCGTCGGCCGGGGCCAGCGCGGGGTAGGAGTCGGGGCGGACCTCGGAGGCCGCGGGCAGCTGGATCCAGGGCTGGGAGCGCCACAGGTCGCCGCGGGTCTCCGCGTCGTCGGCGACGACGACGTCGAGCAGTTCGAGCAGGTCGGCCATGGTGCGGGTGTGCGGGACCACGACGTCCATGGTCGGCACCAGCGGCCAGTTGCCGCGCACCGAGATCACGCCGCGGCTGGGGGTGTAGGCGCACAGGGCATTGTACGAGGCGGGCGCCCGGCCCGAGGACCAGGTCTCCTCGCCGAGGCCGAAGGCGCCGAACGAGGCCGCCGTGGCGGTGCCCGAGCCGTTCGAGGAGCCGGAGCCGTACGCGCTGGTCAGCCAGTCGGCGCTGTACGGGCTCTCGGCCCGGCCGTAGACGCCGCGCTGCATCCCGCCGTTCGCCATCGGCGGCATGTTGGTCAGGCCGATGAGCACGGCGCCGGCGGCGCGCAGCCGCTCGATCGCGAAGGCGTCGCGCTGGGCGACGAGGTGCTCGAAGGCCGGCGAACCGGCGGCGGCGGTCAGGCCCTTGGCGAGGTAGCTGTCCTTGGCGGTGTACGGGATGCCGTCGAGCGGGCCGAGGGTGCGGCCCTGGGCGCGGCGGGCGTCGGAGGCCTCGGCCTCGGCGCGGGCCTCCGGGTTCATCACGACGAGCGCGTTGAGCGCGGTGCCGGTGCCGGGCCGGTCGTAGGCCTCGATCCGGGCGAGGTAGGCGTCGAGCAGGCCGACCGAGGTGGTCTCGCCCTTCTCCAGCGCGGCGCGCAGGTCGGCGATGCCCGTCTCGACGACGTCGAAGGGGTGGGTCATGCGGGTTCCTCCAGGGGTGTTCGGTCTTGCGTCGGAAGCGGAAGGTCGGAAGCGGAGAGTCGGAAGCGGAGAGTCGGAAGCGGAAGGTCGGGGCGCCGTGCCGGTGGAGCGGGTGGGTCGACTACACGACGGCGGGGGCGAGTTCGTCGCTGTGCGGGCGGTCCTGGCCCGGGTCGGGCATCCGGCGGTCGGGGCGGCGCGCGAGCAGGTAGCCGAGGCCGGCGAGGGTGACGGTGCCGACGCCGAGCGGTGCCGCCCAGATCTGGTACCACGGCGCTCCGGCCGGTGCGAGGATGGCGCGCGGCCAGCAGATGTTGACCACCTCGAAGCCGGTCCACAGCACCGCGAGGACGTTGAGCGGGGTGCCGAGGCGACCGTAGCCGACGGCCCCGGCGGGCTTCCAGGTGCCGCGCAGGCGGGCGGTCAGGGCGACCACGGTGAGCAGGAAGAACGGCACGAAGGTGGCGGCGCTGCCGAAGGTGATCAGGCTGCCGATGGCCGAGGTGCTCAGGCCCAGGGGCAGGGCGGCGGCGCTGACCACCGTGGCGGCGACCAGGCCGCCGATCGGCGCCTTGTGCCGGTTGACCTTGCGGACCTGCCGGGAGAACGGGAAGACGTCGTCACGGGCGAGCGAGTAGAGGCCGCGGGCGGCGCCGCCCTGGGAGGCCATCAGGCAGGCGGTGAAGCTGATCAGGACGACGAGGACGAAGGGCTTGTCGGCCCAGCTGCCGAAGGCGTGGGTGACGGCGGTGGTGACGGGGTCGAGGTCCTTGACGGCGACGACGTCGGCGGGGTCCGGGTGGGCGAGCTCGACCGAGACGGCGTTGAGGACGACGACGAGCCCGACGCTGAGCAGCGACCACCACATCGCCCGGGGCACCTGCCGGGCGGCGTCCTTGGTCTCCTCGGCGGTGGACACGCAGGCGTCGAAACCGATGAAGGCCCAGCCGGCGACGGCCACGGCGGCGAGCAGGGCGCCGGTGTCGCTGACGCCCAGCCCCTTCGGGGCGTCGAGGAAGTCGGTGAGCAGGGAGAACCCGTGCTGCCGGAAGACCAGCAGCAGGGTGAGGCCGACCAGCACGGAGGCGACCGCCTCGGCGGCGATGCCCAGGCTGACGAACCGGCGCAGCAGGTTGATGCCGTAGGCGTTGACCAGGGCGCAGCCGAGCATGAAGCCGACCGCGACGAGGACCTGCTCGGCGGGGGTCGGGACGGTGCCGAAGAGCGCGAAGAGCCAGGGCGAGGCGAGGTAGGCGACGGTGGTGTTGCCGAACATCACGGCGAACTGCCACAGCCAGCCGCTCAGCCAGGCGACCGCCGGTCTGGACAGGCGTCTGCTCCATTGGTAGGCGCCGCCGGCCAGCGGCCACTGCGAGGCGAGCTCGGCGTAGACGGCCACGACCAGGCACTGCCCGAGCAGGCACAGCGGCAGGGCCCAGACCCAGGCGCCGCCCGCGACGCTCATGCCGACCTGGACGGCGGCGTACAGCCCGACGACCGGGGACACGACGGCGAAGCCCATGGAGATGTTGCCGAGCACGGTCAGGCTGCGCCGTAGCTCCTGCTGGTAGCCGAGCGCGGCCAGCCGGTCGGAGTCGGTGGCGGCAGCGGTCTCGGCGGCGTCGGTGGCGACGGTGGGGGTGTTCTCGGCCACTGGCTGCGCCCTCTCGATAAAACTAACTTTGTTAGCAACTGCTGTCGGTCTGGCACGATAGCCCCCGGACACGGAGAGCGGAAGAGGGGATTTCGGTGGGCCGACCGAGCAGGGCACTGCTGACCCGCGAGGGGATCGCGCGCGCCGCGCTCCAGGTGGTGGACGAGAAGGGCCCCGACGGGCTGACCATGCGGGCGCTCGCGGAGCGGCTCGGGGTCAAGGCGGCGTCGCTCTACAACCACGTGCCGAGCAAGGACGCGCTGGTCGACGCCGTCTCGGGGCTGGTCAACGACGAGATCGACCACGGGCCGCTGGGCGACCCCGACTGGCGGGCCGGCCTCGCGGGGTACGCGCGCGGCTACCGCGCGGTCTTCCGGCGGCACCCGAACGCCCTCGCCCTGCTGGCCCGCCGGCGGGTGGAGGCCGACAGCGCGCTGACCGGCTACGACGCGCTGCTCGCCCTGCTCGGCCGGGCGGGCCTCGCACCCGCCGACGCCGCCGAGGTCGCCGCGGCGGTGGACTACCTGGTGCTCGGCTCCGCGATGGAGACCTTCGCCGCGGGCTTCACCCGGGAGCCGGCCGCCTACCGGCCGCAGTACCCGGCGCTCGCGGACGCCCTGGACGGCTCCCTGGCCCGGGGCGGCGGCGCGACGGAGCTCGACGACCGCGGGTTCGAGGTGGGCCTGGGCCTGCTGCTGGACGGGATCGAGCGCCGGACGTCATAGCCGTCGCGCTCGCACAAAGCGGCGGCCCCCACCCCGGGTGAGGGGTGGAGGGCCGCCGGTCGGGGGGGGGGGGGCGCCCCCCGGGGGGGGGGGGGGGGGGG
>NZ_JBHZCY010000139.1:4266-24401 GCF_042786665.1 Kitasatospora sp. NPDC059146
GGCCGGCCACCCCCCCCCGCCCGCCAACCCGGCCGCCCCCCCACACGGCGCCGCCCCCCCCCGGGGGTGGGGGGGGCCGGCCCCCCGGTCGGGGGCGCTGTCGCGCCCCCGGGGAGGGGTCGGGGATCAGCCGGCCATGGTGGTCTGGACGAAGTCCTTGAACGCCGTCACGTTGGTGTAGATCGAGGGGTCGACCGCGCAGGTGGAGGAGGAGCCGCCGGCCCGGCTGGTGGCGCCGAGCAGCCGCCACTCGCCGTTGACCTGGGCGATCGCCGGGCCGCCGGAGTCGCCGTAGCAGGCGCCCTGGTTGCTGCCGTCCGGGCCCTGGGGGTTGTTGACGCAGAGCTCGGAGGAGGGGTCGAAGCCCTCGGCGCAGCCGCTCGGGAGCAGGCTGGTGTCGAGCTCCTTGAGCTGGTCCGGGCCGCCGTCGGCGCCGGGCTGCGGGTTCTCCTGGCCCCAGCCGAGCAGCTTGATCGCGGTGCCGGCCGGTGCGCCGTCGGCGATGGCGATCGGGGTGGCCTGGACGGGGGCGCTGAGCTGGAGCAGGGCGATGTCGTTGTTGGTGCTGTAGTTCGGGTGGGGGACGACCTTGGCGAGCGAGGCCACCTCGCCGCCCGAGGTCCGGTCGTTGGAGCCGACCCGGACGGTGAACTGGTCGGCGGTGCCGCCGGCCACGCAGTGGGCCGCGGTGACCGCCCAGGTGGGCGAGATCAGCGAGGCGCCGCAGATGTGCTGGCCGTTCTGCTGGAGCGAGACGATGAAGGTGTAGCCCTGGGAGGCGGCGCCGCCGCCGATGATGGGCCGGCTGGGCAGGGGGGTGGCGGAGGCGCCGGCCGCCGGTGCGGCGAGTACGAGGGCGGCGGCCGCGGCGGCGGTGGCGAGGATTCCGGGCAGGGGGAAGTGCCTCATGACGTGTCCTTGTCCGGCGGCGTGGGGGCCGCCTGTGGGGGATGACGTGAACCTGTCGAACTGCCCGCAAGGCTGGCCCCTGACGGCCCGTCGGGAACATCCGCCACTCGGCGGGGAGAGGGACGACGATCGGAGGCTTGCGTAAACACGCAAATATGCGCGAGGATCGCGCACCCGAGACCGCTCCGAACCGGGCGGCCCCGGGACCGTTCCGAACCGGGCGGCCCGACGGCCGCGCCGTGCGACCGGCCGCGCGCCGTGCCAGGCTGGTGGGGACGGCCGGACTGCACAGGACAGGCGGAGGCCATGGCCGAACCGCAACTCCCGGGCCGCGGGGGAGGCCCGTACGGCCGTGGGGGCGCCCCGCACGGCGGGGCCGGAACCGAGCGCCTGCCCGCCGACCTCTCCTGGCTGAACGAGGCGGGACGGCGGATCGGCACCACGCTCGACCTGCGGCGCACCGCGCAGGAGCTGGCCGACTCCACCGTGCCGAGGTTCGCCGACGGCGCGGCGGTCGACCTCCTCGAAACGGTGCTGCGGGGCGAGGAGACCGAGCGCTGGCAGGGCCCGGAGCCGCCCGCGCTGCGCGCGATGGCGATCGCCTGGATACCGAGCGTGCGGGTGATCGAGGCCGACCCGGTCGGCAGCCCCAGCGTGGTCGGGCCCAGCTACTCCAGGGACGCCCTGGTCACCGGCGAACCGGTCCTGGTCACCAGGACCACCCCGGACGACTACCTGCGGATCGCCTCCACCCCGAGCGGCGCCGCCCAGCTGGCCGCCGCCGGTGTGCACAGCTACCTGGTCGTCCCCATGGTCGCCCGCGGCGTGCTGCTGGGGATCGCCGACTTCGTCCGGTCCGGCGACCGGCCCGGCTTCGACCGGGCGGACCTCGCGCTCGCGACCGAACTGCTCGGCCGGGCCGCCCTGTCCATCGACAACGCCCGCCTCTACCAACGGGAACGGGACACCGTCGTCACCCTGCAGCGCAGCCTGCTGCCGCGCGAGTCCCCGCCGACCCCGGGGCTGGACGTGCACTGCGACTACCTGCCGGCGCTGGACAGCCGGGTGGCGGGCGGCGACTGGTTCGACGTCGTGGCGCTCCCGGGCGGCCGCACCGCCCTGGTGGTCGGCGACGTCCTCGGCGGCGGCCTGCCCGCGGCCGCCACGATGGGCCGCCTGCGCGGCGCCGCCCGCATCCTGCTGGCCCTGGACACCGTCCCCGAGCGGGTGCTCGCCCGGCTCGACCTGGCGGCCCGCGACCTCGACGAGGAACAGGTCGCCAGCTGCCTGTGCGCCGTCTACGACCCGGCCGACGGCAGCTGCGCGCTCGCCTCGGCCGGGCACGTGCCACCGGTCCTGGTCGGCCCGGACGGCCCCGCGCACTTCGTCGACCTGCCGGTCGGCGGCCCGATCGGCGCCGGGGCGATCCCCTACGACGGCACCAGGATCGTCCTGCCCGGCGGGGCCCGGCTGCTGCTGTACACCGACGGGCTGGCCAAGACGCGCCGCGGGGACCTCGCGGCCGACCTGGAGCGGCTGCGCCGGGAGGCCGGCCCGGTGCTCCGGAGCCGCCCCGGGCCCGAGGCGGCGCACCTGGCGCCGGCCGGCCGGTACGACGACGCGGTCCTGGTCGCCGCCGACGCGCTCGACGGCGCGGCGGCCGCCGAGGTGCGGGTGTGGGACCTCCCGGCGGACGCCTCGGCGGCCGGCGCCGCCCGCCGCCTGGTCCGCGACCAGCTGGCCCGGTGGGAGCTGACCGACCTGGTGGACGCGGCGGAGCTGGTGGTCAGCGAGATGGCCGGCAACGCCCTGCGCCACGGGCGCGCGGTCGGGCCGCTGCGACTGCTCCGGCACGACCGCCTGGTGATCGAGGTCTCCGACCGGGGCCCCGACCTCCCGCAGATCCAGCACGCCTCGCTGAGCGACGAGGGCGGGCGCGGACTGCAACTGATCAACGTCCTGTGCCGCCGCTGGGGAGCCTGCCGGACCGCCTTCGGGAAGGCGGTGTGGGCGGAGCTCGACCTGCCCCGGGCCACCCGGCTCCCCTAGGCCCTAGCGGCCGCGCAACCCGCTGCCGCGTACGGTTCGTCCACGGCGCGTTGTCCCGATCGGCGCACGACGGGCCGCGCCCGGCCCGCCTACCTTCTCCGGAACCGTACGAACCGCCCGTACGAACCGCCCGTACGGGCCGTGCCGTACGACGGCGACCGGCGAGCGGCGACCCGAGGGAGCGATGCGCGTGAACTGGCTGATCCACGACTACCGGGAGGAGGACCTGGCCGCCGTCGTCCACCTGATCGACAGCACCGCCGGGCTGGGGCAGGAGTCCGTGTTCCCGCTCGCCGAGTGCATCGCCGCGCTGACCGCACGCCAGCCCGCCGTGGTCGCGGTGCACGGCGGCACGCCGATCGGGGCCGCGCTGGCCCAGGTGGCCGGGACGGGGGAGCGGGCCTGGGTGATGCGGGTGGCGATCGCCCCGGCCTGGCGCGGACGGGGCCTGGCCAGCGCGCTGCTGCGGGAGTTGGAGCGGCGGCTGGTCGAGCTGCGGGTGCGGCGGATCGCCTACGTGCTGCCGGAGGAGGAGCTGCTCGGCGAGGGACTGCACAAGGCCGGCTACCAACGGCGGCCCGCCGCGGCCTACTTCGAGAAGACCGAGCCCGCCGCCGGCCCCGCGGCCGGCACGCTGGACGAGCTCGGCGGGCGGCTGCTGAGCGGGGACCTGTGGGACCAGGTCGCCGGGATGACCGCGGAGAAGGAGCTGATCGAGCGGCGGATCGTGCTGCCGCTCGCGGAACCCGAGCGCGCCGCCCGGCACGGGGTGCGGCCGCCGCGCGCGATCACCCTGTTCGGGCCGCCCGGCACCGGCAAGACCACCTTCGCCCGGGCCATCGCCTCCCGCCTGGGCTGGCCGTTCGTCGAACTGCTGCCCTCCCGCCTCGCCGACGAGGGCAACCTGGCCGCCGCGCTGCGCAGCGCGTTCGCGCGGATCGGCGAACTGGAGCGGGTGCTGGTCTTCATCGACGAGGTGGAGGAGATCGCCCCCGTGCGCGGCGCGGCCGGCCAGCCGGGCGCCGTGCACGGGGTGACCAACGAACTGCTCAAGCTGATCCCGGGGTTCCGCGAGCGCGACGGCCGGCTGCTGGTCTGCGCGACCAACTCGGTCCGCTCGCTCGACCCGGCCTTCCTGCGCACCGGCCGGTTCGACTACGTCATCCCGATCGGACCGCCGGACCCGGACGCCCGCGCCGCCATCTGGTCCCGCTACGCCCTCGGCACCGACCGCGTCGACGTGGACGTGCCCGCCCTGGTGGCCGCGAGCGAGCGCTTCTCGCCCGCCGACATCGAGCACGCCGCACGGCTGGCGGCCCAGACCGCCTTCGAACGGGACGACGCCGTCCCCGGGGCGACCACCGCGGACCACCTCGCCGCGATCGGCACGAGCCGCCCGACGGTGACGGCCGCCATGGTCGAGGCCTTCCGCGCCGACATCGGCTCGCACGCCCGGCTGTGAGCCGGGGCCCGTGACGGCGGGGACCGGTCCCCGCCGCCCCCGGCGGCCGGATTCGCCCGATGGGGGGAACCCGGGGAACCGGGCGCGAGGCCCGCCGTCACGGCTCCTAGGATGGCTCCCGACCGGACCAAGCCGACCGACCGGGAGCAGCGCCGCGATGGACAACTACGACGTCAAGAAGGAACGGCCGGGCCTCTATTCGGCCGGTCGCCGGAAGTTCGAGGTCATCGACGTTCCGCGGATGAGGTTCCTGATGGCGGACGGGCACGGCAACCCGAACACCTCGCCGGAGTACGCGGAGGTGGTCACCGCGCTCTACACCACCTCCTACGCCGTACGCGCCGTCGCCAAGCAGGAGTTGGGGCGCACCCACACCGTCGGGCCGCTGGAGGGCCTGTGGTCCTCCAAGGACCTGGAGGTCTTCCGGACCCGGGAGAAGGACGCCTGGGACTGGACGCTGATGATCGTCCAGCCGGACTGGATCACCCCGGGGATCGTCGACGCGGCGCTGGAGCGGGTGCACCGGACGAAGGACCTCAGCGCCGTGAAGCTGGTGCGGTTCGAGGAGTTCACCGAGGGGCCCAGCGTCCAGGTCCTGCACGTCGGACCGTACGACGAGGAGGGGCCGACGATCGCCCGGATGCACGACGAGTTCGTGCCGGCCCAGGGGCTGACCCTCCGGGGGCGCCACCACGAGATCTACCTCTCCGACGCCCGCCGGGCGCACCCGAGCCGGCTGCGCACCATCCTCCGCCAGCCGGTGGCCCCGGCCGGGGCCACCGCCGCGCAGTGAGCCCTCACGGGCCGCCCATCAGGCTGGAGCGGACGTCGCCGACCCGCGCGGCGAGCCCGCGCAGTTCCTCCGCCGTCAGGGCCAGTCCGAACTCCTCGGTCAGCACGGCCGCGAACTGCCCGTCGTCGAGGTGCTGCCGGCGCTCGGCGGTGCCGTCCGGCCGGACGCGGGAGAAGTCGCGGTTGAGCAGGCGCCGCATCTCGCCGCTGAAACGCTGCATCACGATCAGCTGGCCGGTGAAGGGCGAGTCCGGGTGGGTGGACGTGTAGTAGTTGGCCGCGTCGACGTCGGCGGCCCGCTGCGCCCGGTTCGAGAACGAGTAGAGGGTGCTCCCGGTCGAGGCGTCCGGCGTGTTCCCGGCCGGGGTGCCGGGCACCGCCCGCTCCATCAGCTGCCGGCCCTCCTCGTGGGCGGCGACGGCGAAGGACCAGCCCTCGCCCTGGGTGCTCCAGCCGTCCTCGGTGAGCGGCAGGGGCTCCAGCAGGCCCGCGCCGAAGCCGACGTCGGCCAGCCAGTCGCCGTCCACGCCGGAGGCGAGCAGGGTGAGGTGGGTGCACGGCCAGGGGCGGCCGGGGCGTTCCCGGGGGCGCGCGAGCAGCCGGTCGACCCGGTACCCGAGCCGGTTGAGCACCGCGCCGAACAGCAGCCCGTGCTCGTGGCAGTAGCCGCCGCGGGCGGCGGCCACCAGCTTGCGCTGGATGTCGGCGGTGCTCATCGGGACCTCGCGCCCCAGCACGATGTCGATGTTCTCGAAGGGGATCGACTCGACGTGGGCGCGGTGCAGCCGCCGGAGGGTCTCCCGGTTGGGCTTGGCGTCGCCCAGGTCCGGTCGGCCGATCCGTTTCAGGTAGGCGTCCAGGTCGAGCTGGTCCACGCCCCATTCGTCGGTGGACGAAGTCGCCGTCACTGCTGTCTCCTCCTGCTCGCGTGCTGACGGTGGCGGTCCGCCCCCGGCTCGGGTCCAGGCCGCAGCCGCAGGGGTCGGGGCCTCAGAGGTCCTGCGGCCAGATCGTGAGGAAGTCCGAGATGACGCCCCGGCGCCGGAAGCCCGGGTCGAGCACGGCGCCGGTGAGGTCGGCCCCGCTGAGGTCGGCCCCGTCGAGGTCCGCCCCGACCAGCCGGCTGTTCGCCAGGTCCGCCTGGATGAGGTAGGCCTCGACCAGGTCGGCGTCCTGGAGGTTGGCTCCGCGCAGGTCGGCGGACATCAGGTACGACTCGGTCAGCACCGCGCCGCTGAGGTCGGCGTCCACCAGGTCCGCGCCCCGCAGGTCCGCGCCGTGCAGCCGGGCGGCCCGCAGGTCGGGGCGGAACGGGCCCTCGGCCCGGCGCCGGCGGGCGTACTCGTTCCACCGGTCGGGGCCCTGGGCCAGGATCGTCTCGTCCGCGCTCGGCATGGCTTCCTCCCGCCCTACACGCCGCCGAGCGCGCGCAGCGCCCGCTTTTCCAGGTCCATCGCGGTGCCGACGGTGTCCACCACGGCGTCCACCAGCTGCTGCCGGTCCCCGCCCGGGGTGGCGGCGCCGTCCAGCAGCGCGCGCCCCAGGGTCTGCCAGTGCCGGCCGCTCGCCCGGAAGAGCTCGGCGGGTCCGGTGTAGCGGGCGTCGCCGGAGGCCTCGGCGACGGCGGCCAGGAAGCGCCCGATCATCGGGCGGAAGAGCCCGCCCCCGGTGCCGAAGGTCTCGATCTGGCGGCCCAGGTGCAGCAGTTGGCGGGAGAGCGCGTCGGTGCGCACCACCCGGCCCGCGGCGTCCACGTCGTCGACCTCGCCGAGCTTGGTCCGCGGCCAGGTCGGGGCGGTCGACTGCAGCTGCTTCATCCCGGCCAGGCCCAGGCTCCGGCTGCCGGGCTTGAGGACGTCGCGGCAGAGGTTGCGCACCGCCACCGGTCCGACCAGGCCGAGCTGGGGAGCGCTCCGCCGGGCGCCGAACACGTACGCCTTGCGGTCGGGGTTGAGCGGCGGCGAGTCGCGGCTGGAGCGGGCCGCCTCCAGGTCCGCCGCCGTGACGAGGACGGTGGTGTCGAGCGCCGGGTCGGACACCTCGAACCGGTCGTCGTCGAGGGCGCGGACCACGTTGACGAAGTACCCGCCGAAGGAGGAGCGGCCCTCCAGCCCCCAGTACGGCAGCCGGCCGAGGTCCACCCGCACCATGACGGCCGGGGCCGACTCCAGCAGCTGGGCCAGCCCCTTGCCGGACGCGGGCGCGTGCGCGGCGACCTCGACGCCCATCAGCCGGGCGGCCCGCAGCGGCATGATCGCCTGCTTGCCCACCACGATGTCCGGGGCGCCGCCCCGCGCGGGGAAGAAGGAGAACCCGAAGCCGCCGTCCAGGCCGAACACCACGTCCTCGTCGACCTCGTGGCCGGCGGCCGCCAGGATGTTGCACTGGCACGCCGATTCGCAGTGGATCCCGCGCCGGTGCACGTAACCGCCGGTACTCAAGCCTCCGCCTTCCCGCCGAGGGCCATCAGGGCTCCCCGGGTCTCCTTGTCCAGGCCCTCCAGGGCGTACCGGAAGGTGTCCCGCTTCATGACCGGCCGCCACCGCCGCAGGTAGGCCTCCACCTCGGCCGGGTGGACCTGCGCGGTGACCTTGAGCAGCCACCCGGACCCCTTCTGCACGTACGGGTCCTTGTCGTGCATCAGCCGGGTGCAGTTGTCGAGGACGTGGGCGACCGGCAGTTCGTAGGTGACCTTGCCGACCTTGCGCCGCACGAACTTCACCACCGCCACGTTCGCCGCCCGCCGCGCCCAGGGGGACTCCGATCCGACCCAGCGCGCCGTCCGGGGGAGTCGGTCGAGGTGGCCCAGGAAGTACGGGTAGAGCAGTTTCAGGCACAGGTCGTCGCACTGCGCCCAGTTGGACACGTACCGTTCGAGCCAGCCCTCGCAGCGGTCGAGGAACTCGTCGCCCAGCCCGGTCCGGGCGACCTTGTGCAGCAGCGCGAAGCCGAGCAGCACCTCCTCGTGGTGCTCGGCGCGCGCCAGCACCTCCTCCGCCAACCGGAGCCTGGCGGCCGCGGGGACGTCCCCGTGCTCCCGGAAGAAGTCGCCGGCGAGCGCCACCACCGCGGCGTTGCCGACGCCGAGGGCGCGGATCTCGTGGGGGAAGTAGCGTTGCATCCCCACCGCGAAGTCCGCGTCGCCCCGGGCCGCGAGGGACGCCAGCAGCTCGCCGGCGACCGCTTCCGTGTTCACCTAGACCACTCCCAGGTTGAGCATGACCGGCTTTCCGGTCGTCCGTTTCGGTGCCTTCTCCAACCGGGGCTTGGCGCTCATCACGTAGTCGTACTCGCGCTGCATGTCGGCCACGGTCCGCTTGGAGTGGACCGCGCGGTCCGACAGGCTCTGGCCGCGCAGCCCCCACCACAAGTACCAGTTCCGGTGGCCGAGGTAGGCGTTGCGGACGAAGTCGAGGGTGTCGCGGTCCTCGACGATGGCCGGTTCCACGTAGTACGCGGGGACGAAGGTGCCCTGCCCCTCGGTGAGGATCCCGGCCTTCACCGCCTGCTGCTGCAGCTTGGTGCCGCTCAGGATGCGGATGCCGAGGTTGGCGTAGATCTGGGCCGGGTTCAGGAACCGCTCGGTGAAGCCGATCGACTCCCGCAGCGCGGCCGGGGTCTCGCCCGGGCCGCCGAGGAAGACGCAGTGGGTGTGCTCGATCGGACTGGCGGTGAAGAGCCGGTCCACCTCCAGCACCTTGGCCATGTCGAAGCCCTTCTGGAGGTCCGCCAGCGCCTCGTCGGTCAGCGCGTCGGTGCCCAGGTCGACCCGGATGCAGCCGGCCGCGGCGAGCAGGTCGACGAACTCCGGCGTGACCGCGTTGGGGGTCAGCTGGCAGTACCAGGCGACGTCCAGCTTGGCGCGGATCATCTCCGCGCAGACCTCCGAGGCGTACTCGATCGGGAAGTTGAAGGTCGCGTCCACGATCTCGAACTCACGGACGGCCGGGTTCTCCGCCATCGCCCGCTGGATCTCGCCGACCACCTCGGCGGGCTCCTTGAACCGGTTCCCCTTGCCCTCCGTCTTGCGGATGATGCAGTACGAGCAGTAGAGCTTGCAGCCCCGCTTGGTCTGCAGCGTCTCGATGGCCGGCTGGTGGTCCCGGGTGAGGTCGGAGGCGGCCGAGACCCCCTCCTCGAAGTACCGGGGGTCGTAGACCGAGCGGTCGGGTTCGAGCGCCCCGAGGTCGAACGCGGAGTCCGCCGGGTTCTGCACGAAGTGCCCGTTGCCGTCCAGGTGGCACAGCCCGGAGATCTCCTCCAGCTTCCGCCCGCCGCCCTGGAGGTGCTCCATCAGCTGGACGATCCCGGCCTCGCCCTCGCCCGCGATCCCGTAGTCCGGCTGGGCGTACTCGAAGAAGGCCAGCGGTTCGACCGAGAAGCCCGAGCCGCCGAGGACGACCTTGGCCGAGGTGTACTTGCGCACGCACTGGACGATCTTCTCCGTCATCGGGCCGAAGAAGATCGGGTCGACGAAGGTCAGGTTGTCCAGGTTGCGGACGGCGATGCCGACCACGTCGTACCGCTGGGAGGTCAGCCGCTCCCGGACGGCCTTCAACTCCCGGGACTCCCACAGCAGGTCGAGCACGTCGACCTGGTGGCCGGCCCGCTTGAGCGCGGCGCTGATGTACGCCATGCCGATCGGCAGCGCCGGTCTCGGCACCCGGATCTTGTTGGTGGAGATGAGCAGTACCCGCATCGCCGGTCACTCCCCCCCGCCGCTGGCGGGCCGGGCCCGGTCGTCGAGGGCCGCCCAGTAGGTGGACGGCCGGAGGTCGTGCCGCAGGGTGGCCTTCACCCGGTACCGGCGCATCCGCTCCAGGTCCACCCGGACCACGCCGACGCCCTCGCCCTCCTCGATCAGCACCATCCGCTCGTCGCCGTCGACGAAGTCGAAGCGCTCCGCCTCCAGGAAGAGCGGGTCGGCCAGGACCTGGCTGCGCCCCATGTAGCCGAAGCCCGCGTACAGGTTGGTGCCGACCCCGGAGGCGAAGGCGAGCACGCACTCGGTGTCCACCGCGCGGACCGGCAGCCGCAGGTTGGCCACGTAGGCGAACATCTCGGGCACCAGGGCGGAGCAGACCAGGACGTCGACGCCGCGGCGCAGGTACTCGCGGGCGGCCTCCGGGAAGTTGATGTCGTAGCCCTGGAGGAGGCCGATCCGCCCGAAGCCGACGTCGAACACCGGGTACTCCGAACCGCCGGCCAGGTAGCGGCTCTCCAGTTCGTGGCAGTGCACCCGCCGGTAGCGGCCGAGGAGTTCGCCCTGCGGGCCGGTGAGCACGGAGGTGCTGTAGTACTTCCCGTCCCCGCCGCGCTCCAGCAGGCCGGCCACCAGGTGGATGCCGTGCTCCCGGGACAGCTCGCACAGCCGGTCGGTCTCCGGCCCGGGGATCGGCACCGACACGTCCGCGACTTCGAGGATGTTGCCGGAGGTCAGGTAGGCCTCCGGCAGGCAGACGAGGTCCGCGCCCTGCTCGACCGCCTGGGCGACGAAGCGCTCCGCGCGCCGCTGGTTGGCGGCGTTGCGGCCGAGCTTGGACTCCATCTGCACGACGGCGATGGTGACGGCCGCCATCACGGGGCCACCGGGTCGAGCGGCCGGGAGGAGATCACCAGGCCGAGGTCCTCCTCGACCACCTGCCAGCCGTCCAGGCCGGCCTGCCGGAGCAGCTCCGCGACCTCGTCGCGGGTGTAGCCCGACTGGAGCGAGCGCATGAACTGCTCGCCGCCCTCCTTCACGAACTGGAGGATGAAGGTGATGTGCCCCTCCTCCGCGTGCCGGTTGATGTCCTCGATGATCACCACGCCGTCGGGCTTGCAGATCCGGGCGCACTCCCTGAGCGTCTCGACCGGCCGGGACCAGCGGTGCAGCGAGGAGAAGGAGAACACGATGTCCGCCGAGGCGTCCGGGAAGGGCAGCCGGCTCAGCCGGCCCATCTCGAACTCGACGTCGCCGGCCGCGTTCGCCCACACGGCCAGGGTCAGGTTGTCCTCGGCGACCTCGACCAGGTTCTGGATCTCCTCGACCCCGGACACCGCCAGCTCCGGGAGCCGGCCGGCCACGTGCAGCGACAGCAGCCCGGTGTTGAAGCCCACCTCGACGAGGTCGGTCATGCCCTCGCGGACGTTCGCCGTGATCCGGTCCGTCGGCCGCTTGTACGCCATCAGCGCCGACCGGCGCATGCCGAGGTCGTAGGCCCTCGTCCCGTCGAGGTCGGCGTACGGCGCGGTCTGCGGGACCCGCACGCTGAGGTCCAGCAGCGGCGTCTCAGTGGTGCTCACAGGCGTCACCCTTCTGCGGGGAACCGGAAACGACGGTCAGCGGGAGCGTTCTCATCTGCGGGTTGATGAAGCCCGTGATGTCCGCCCCGAGGTGCTGCGGGTAGCGCCGGAACTCCGGCGAGTAGAAGGCCTTGGAGATGTTGTCCAGGTAGTACCAGCCCTTCGGGCCGGTGACCTCGATCCCGTCCTCCCGGACGGTCACCAGGCCCTTCCCCGCGAGGTCGGCGATCTCCTCGCGGAACATCTCCAGGAAGTCGACCCCGTGCAGCCGGCGGAACCGCTCCCGGTCGACCCGCCCGGCCTTGACCCCGAGCACCATGGACCGCCGGATCGACTCCGACCTGGTGATGTGCTTGCCCATGGAGATCGGCAGCCGGCCCTCCATGACGGTCTGCACGTAGCGGCCGATGTCGGGCTCGTTGAAGTACCAGTGCTCGCGCAGGTGTCCGGTGGCGGTCGGGCCGAGCGGGATGATCGGCACGTCCTCGCTCCACGAGGTCTCGCCGTACTTCGGCTGGAACCCGGGCTTGGCGAAGCAGTCGCCGTAGTAGCCGAGGAAGCCGGCCGCGGTGAGCTTCTCGGCGGCGAACAGGAACATCTCGTCGACCAGCGCGCGTTCGGGCACGGGCGGGAGCTTGCGGCGCTTGGTGGAGATCTGCGCGAACTCCATGTAGGTGTAGAAGGAGACGCAGGTCACCCCGAGCTCGATGGCGACGTCGAGGCTGTACTCCCAGCTCTCCATCGTCTGCCCGTTGATGCCGTGCATCAGGTCGATGTTGATGTTCTCGTAGCCGCAGTCGCGCAGCAGCCGGATGCTGTTCTTGAGCATCTCCGGGTCGCTGGGCCGGCCCAGGCTCTTCAACTCCTCCTCGACGAAGGTCTGGACGCCGAGGCTGATCCGCCGCACCCCGCGGTCCAGCAGCACCCGCGCCTTGCGCTCGCTGATGTCGATCGGCGTGGTCTCGATCGAGAAGTCCGCGTCGGGGGCGGTGTTGAGGCTGCCGAACAGGTGGCCCAGGAGCTCGTCCAGCTGGGGCGCGGTGAGCGAGGTCGGGGTGCCGCCGCCGATGTACCCCAGGGTGATCACGTGGTCCTGGACGTACGGGCGCTGCGCGTAGAGCGTGATCTCCGCCTTGAGCGCGTCCAGGAAGGTCCGGGTCAGGTCCCGGTCGGTCTGGAACTTGATGTACGGGCAGGAGAAGCACAGCCGGTTGCAGAACGGGATGTGGACGTACACGCCCATCTGCTCCCGGGCGAACACCTCCTCCTCGGTCACCGCGACGTGCTTCGTCGGGTACTGCCGCACCCACTCGTTGTCCCGTTCCGGGTACTCCTTCCAGAACGGCATGCTGGTCGTCGTCGTGGAGATGCTCATGTCTGTGTCCCGTTCCCTTCAACCTGCTCGACGATGGATCGGACGACCTCCGCCAGCGTGGGCGAGCCGTACGACGCGGAGCGGAGCGCCAGCCCGTCGGCGTGGGCGCGGGCGACGAGTTCGCCGAGGGCGTCGGGCCGCGCCCCGCCGGACAGCTCGACCGTCACCCCGCCGTCGACCGGCCGCACCGCCCCGGCCGGGCCGTCCGCGGCCGCCGACTTCGCCGCCCACACCCGCAGTTGCTCGACGTCGGAGTCCGCGAAGGCGTGCAGCGTCAGGCTCGACCGCCCGCCCGACAGGACGACCTCGGCGAGCGAGGCCTCCTTCACCTGCTGCCCCTGGTGGAGCATCACCACCGAGTCCGCCAGGGCGACCAGCTCCTCCCGGTGGTGGCTGGCGAACAGCACCCCGGTGCCCTCCGCCTTGAGGCCCCGGAGCAGGTCCAGGACCGTCTCCTGGGCCGTCGGGTCCAGCCCGGTGGTCGGCTCGTCCAGGATCAGCAGGTCGGGCCGGTGCGCGACGGCGCTGATGATGTGCAGCTTGCGCTGGCTCCCGCCGGAGAGCCGGCGCACGTACTGGTCGACGTACTGCCCCAGCCCGGCCAGGCCGACCAACTCCCGGTAGCGGCCCGGGTCCGCCCGCCGGAGCCGCAACTGGTGCCTGAGGTAGGTCTCCACGGTGACGCCGTCCGGCAGCTCCTTGGCCTGCTGGACGTAGCCGAGGTGCCGGCTGGCCCGCCCCCAGCTGCGCGGCGGCGTACCGCAGATGCGCACCTGGCCGGCGGTCGGCTGGAGCAGCCCGGCCAGCAGCCGGATCAGCGTGGTCTTGCCGGCCCCGTTCGTCCCGATCACGGCGACGCCCTCCCCGGCGGCCACCGAGAAGTCCACGCCGCGCAGCGCGAAGGCGGAACTCACCCGGCACTCCAGTCCGGAGACCGCCAGCACCGGCACCCCGGCGTCCGTTCGCGACTCAGCCACGTCCGATCCTCCTGCGGAAGGCGTAGGCGGCCAGCGCGCAGCCCCCGACCGCGTACACCGCGGTCAGTGCCAGCGTCAGGCCCGAGGGTGACGGCCCCTGCCCGAGGGCGGCCCGGAAGACGTCGACGTGCACCGAGAGCGGCAGCCGCTCCATCACCTTCCCGAGCCAGCCCAGGTTGCCGAGGGGGAAGAAGATCCCGGCGAAGTACATCAGCGGGATCACGATGATGTTCACCACCGCCGGGAAGGAGATCTCCGTGGTGTACGTCGCCACCAGGATCCCCAGCGCGGCGAAGGCCAGGCAGCCGGCCAGGAAGTCGAACACCAGCAGCCCCGGCGAGTCGATGCTCGCGTCGAACACCGCGACCCCGAGCACCAGCACCAGCGCGAACTGGAACAGGCACTTCACCACGACGCCGATGAGCCGGGCCAGCAGGAACCCCGAGTAGGACAGCGGGGAGAGGATCAGGTCCTCGATCGTCCGCCGGTTGCGGTCGATGATGATCGTGTAGCCGACGGTGTAGGTGCAGCTGAACATGATGCCGGCCGCGAGGATCCCGGGGAAGACGAAGCCGAAGTAGTTGGCGGCCCCCACCGAGGGGCTCCCCATCTGCTGGGTGGCCGCGCCGAAGGCCAGCACCATGGACACCGAGGTCAGGAAGGTCGACACCGCGAACAGGCGGTTGTCGAAGAACTGCCGCAGGTCGATCACCACCAGCCCGAGGACGTCGGTGAACCAGTTCGGCCGCCGCGGCCGGGCCGCCTGCACCCCCGCCATCAGGACCGCCCCCCGTACCCGGTGGTCCAGGTGGACCGCAGGTCGTCGTGGAACGGCAGCCGCTCGCGGACCTTGCGCTGCGTCCGCAACGGGATGTCCGCCTCGATGACGGCCTCCCTGGCGCCCCGCTCCACCTCGGCCAGCACGTCCGCGTCCGGGGGCTGCGCGGCGTCCTGCACCAGCCCGTTGACGATCATGCTGCGCCCCAGGTAGGGCATCATCGCGAAGCGGTTCTCGCCCGCACCGCTGGCCAGCACCAGGGCGCACTCGGCGTCGGCGGCGCGGGCCCGGCAGATCGACCGCACCTGGTGCGAGAACGGCGCGAACAGGGTGGCCACGCAGACGATGACGTCGACCTCCTGGAGCAGGTACTGCCGGCTCGCCTCCGGGAACCGGAGGTCGTAGCCGACCAGCAGCCCGATCCGGCCGACCGGGGTGTCGACGACCTCGCCGGGCGCCCCCGGGGTGATGTGGTCGGCCTCCCCGGCCCACACGCACGGCCGCCGGTACCAGCTCAGCACCTCGCCCGAGGGGCCCACCAGCACGGCCGCGTCGTAGACCTCCCGGCCCTCGGCCAGCAGCACCCCGGCGGCGATGTGGAGGCCCAGGCCGCGCGCCTGGTCCACCAGGAACTCCACCACCGGCCCGTCGGCCGGCGTGGCGTCCCGGCGCAGTGTCGGGAAGTTCAGGCCGGTCGCGAAGTTCGCCGGCAGGCAGGCGAGTTCGGCCTTGCGCTGGGCCGCGGTGGACAGAAGTCCGGCGGCGCACTTGAGGTTCTCGTCCGGCTCGCCGGGGGTGATCCGCATCTGGAGCGCGGCGACCCGGGTGTTGCGCGTGCGCAGGAAGCTCACGGGTACGCCACCTCCGCCGCCACGTCCCGCCGGGCCCGTTCGAGCACGGGCAGGAACGCGTCCACCATCTCCGTCGTCACGTGCCGGGCGACCACCAGCCGCAGGGTCTCCACGAAGCGGGTCGAGGTCGAGGCGATCCACCCGAGCTCTTCGAGCCGCTCCGAGATCCGCGCGGCGTGCGGCATCCGCACCACCACGATGTTGAGCTGCGGTTCGACGAACAGCTCGTGGCCGGCCTCCCGGAGCCGGGCCACCAGGTGGTCGGTCACCTCGTAGTTGTGCCGGGTGACCGCCAGGAAGCCCGAGCGGCCCAGGTGTTCCAGCACGGCGTAGGTGGCGACGGCCGCGCTGCCGGGCCTGGTCCCCAGCAGGGTGTGGTGGGTCGGGGTGTCCTTGAAGAAGGAGTCGAAGGCGAACCGCTGCGCGCCCTCGGGCTCCCGGAACAGGATCACCCCCGCCGGGACGGGCGCCAGCCCGTACTTGTGGGGGTCGATGGTGATCGAGTCCACGCCGTCCACCGAGAAGTCGAACCGGGGCAGCTCCCGGCCGAGTTCGCGGGCGAAGGGGATGATGAACCCCCCGGTGGCCGCGTCCACGTGCAGGTGCGGCCCCAGGCCGGCCAGCCGGGACGCGATCGCCTCGACGTCGTCGACCACCCCGAACTCGCTGCTGCCCGCGGTCGCCACCACGGCGACGGTGTGCTCGGTGACCTGCCGCAGCACCTCCTCGGCGGGCAGCCGCAGCGAGTCGTCGACGGGCACCACGACCGGCGTCAGGCCGAGGATCGCGAAGATCTTGGCGAAGGAGAAGTGCACCGTGCTGCTGACGATCACCTCCGGCCGGTCGGTGAGCCGCCCGTCCGCCCGGGCGGACTCGCGGGCGGCGGCCATCGAGAGCAGGTTGGCCTCCGTCCCGCCCGACACCAGCGTCCCCGAACCGGTGGGCCCCCCGAGGAACGACAGCAGGATCCGTACCACCTCCCGCTCGATCCGCTTCGTCCCGCGGAAGATCCGGACGTCCCCGAGGTTGGTGCGGGCGGCGGCGGCCGCCATTTCCACGGCCAGGGGGTGGGGTTCGGTACAGATCGAGTTCAGCACCCGGTTCCAGGGGACGTCGTCCTCCAGCTCCGCTGCGATCCGGCGCCTCACCTCGGAGGCCGACAGGCCGACGTGCTCCACGTCAGCTCACCCGCTCACGGTGGTCCGCGCCGGTGCCCGGGGCGGGGCCGTCCGTCAGCGCCGCGTACAGCTGCGGGCGGCGGGCCCAGAGCCCGAACCAGAGCGTCTGCTGGAAGCGGAGGTCGGGCTCGCGCAGGTAGCGGATGTGCTCGACCTCGCACCCGGCCTCCAGCAGGCACTCCTCGGCCCCCGCCCGGGCCAGGAACCGCTCGGGCATCGCGATCGCGCTGGAGCCGGCCGAGCGGGCGCCCAGCGCGCTCGCGAAGGCGACCGCCACGGTGTTGAGGGTGGCGATGCCCCAGACCGCCGCCGCCTGGGCGGCCCGGTTGCGGCCGTCCAGCGAACCGGCCACCAGGAGCAGCTCCGCGCCGTTCAGGCACTGGATCCGCGGCGGCTCCACGAGCCAGAAGTCCGGCCCCAGCAGCACCCCGACCCGGCCGGACTCGGTGTCCACGACCGGGAAGTCGTCGCCGGTGCCGGTGCTGCCGTCGGCGAGGACCGCCCGCCGCAGCTCGACCCGGACCGAGCCGTCCGGGTCGAGCAGCCGGGCCACCTGCTCCAGGCCGCCGCCGGCCGCGGGCTCCGCCCACGAGCCGGTGAGCACGTGGGCGCGGCGGGTCCGGGCCAGCTCCGCCAGGCGTTCGAGGGCCTGGTCCCGCAGCCGGGAGGGGAGTGCGCGGACGCCGTCACCGACGGCGAAGGCGTTCTCCGGGAGCACGACGAACGACGCCTCCGGCGTCACCCGGCGCTCCAGGTCGGCGAGCACGGCCTCGACCGTCGCCGCCTCGTCCGCCCGGCGCGCGTGTTGCGCGACGATGATGGTCACGAACCAGTCCTCTCGCCCGAATCCGTCGGACCGGCGCCCCGGTCCCGGCCGTCCGCCCCGCCGGTCGGGGCGATGGCCGTCCGCAGTTCGGCGGCCAGGTCCCGCCGGGCGCCCACGTAGTCGCCCAGCAGCGCCCCGTACGCCTGCGGCCGCCGCATCCCGATCCAGCGCCGGCCGTCGCCGGGCGGGGAGCCCGCGTCGCCGGGGTCGGCGCCGTCCGGGTCGAGGTCGACCACCAGCACCTCCGGCTCGTCCGTCCCGGCCTGGGCGATGACGCCCTCCGGCCCGGTGACCAGGCTGGTGCCGGCGAAGCGGACCTCCACCAGGCGGTCGCCGCGCTTGCCCCGGACCACGCCCACCGAGCTGGCGTAGACGATGTTCACGTCGTTGAGGTAGGCCGCCGAGCTCAGCGCGTTCACCATCAGCGACTGGTTCTGCAGCAGCGTCCCGCCCGGCACGAAGATCGTCCGCGCGCCCGCCACGGCGAGCAGCCGGATGACCTCCGGGATCCAGAAGTCCGAGCAGACGGCCACCCCGACCAGCCCGAACTCGGTGGTCATCACGCCCAGCGACTCGGCCTGGCGGCAGACGACCATCTCGTTGCCGAACGCGTGCGCCTTGATCGCGCTGTCCGCGACGACGCCCTGCCGGTCGATGAACAGCGAGGTGTTCCGGTACATGCCGTCCCGGAGGTCCTCGACGATCGAGCCCAGCAGCACGTTGGTGCGCAGCCCGCGGGCGAGCTCCCGGAAGCCGTCCACGATCCGGCCGGGGATCGGGGTGTCGGTGCGCCCCCTCAGGTGGTCCTGCCCCGGCATGTACCACGGGGGGCCGAGGAAGAACTCCGGGAAGCAGACGACGTCGACGTCACCGCCGGCGCAGACCTCCTCGACCGCCCGGAACGCGTTCTGCAGACCTTCCGCGGGATCCTCGACCCAGAGGGTCTGTACCACCGCTACCTTCATGTGCGTCGCCTCCTCAAGGGCGCCATCGGTACCTCGGGCTCGCGCCGGTCCCACCACCGGAGGCGGGTCATGACGTCACGGCCTCCCAGTCCTTCGCCTCGACGATCCGGACGTCGACGTCGATGCCGAGGCCGCGACGGACCTCGGCCTCCACCGCCTGCCGCAGCACCTCGTCGGCGGCGGCCGCGGCGCCGTCCGGAACCGCGCAGGTCACCGTGAAGCCGCCGGGCCGGAGCTCGGCCGCGAAGTACGGGGCGAACTCGGGGAAGCCGAAGACGATCCGCTCCACGTCGACCGCCGAGACCGGGCCGGACGCCGAGCCGACCAGTTCGGCCACCCGGCCGAGCGGGGCGAGCACCGGGCTCCGGGCGCCGCAACCGCAGCCGCCGTCGGCCGGGCCCAGTTCCACGAACTGCCCGGTCGGTTCCGCCGCGCCGTTCGCGCCGTTCGGGGCGTCCGGGGTGTCGGGGGTGTCGGGGGTGTCCGCCGTCCCGAAGGCCAGCAGCAGCTCACCGCGGAACGCCGCCGGGCCGTCGGCTCCGGGGGTCCGGACCGCCGCCCGCAGCCGGTGGTCGCACAGGTGCAGCGCGCCGGCCGCACAGGGGACGGCGACCGTGGGCGTCGAAGCGGTCCCGTAGAGCTCGGACGCGTCGGCGCCCCACAGGGCCGCCACCCGCTCGCGGCGCTCGGCCGAGCTGGCCTCGCCGGTGGTGACGACCAGGCGGACCGCGGAGTCCGCCGGCCGCTGCCCGCGCGCGACGGCCAGCGCGGCCAGCCTGGCCGCCACGGTCGCCGAGCAGACCAGCACCGTCGCCCCGTACTGCCCCATCAGGTCGAGGACCCGCGGCAGCGGGCAGATGGTGTCGCTCGTGCCGACCCCGATCACGGCCGCGCCGACCAGCTCGATCGCGCGCTCGACCTCGGCGCCGACGAAGGACAGCTCGTACGGGACGGCGACGATGACCACGTCGTCCTCGCTCAGCAGGCCGTCGAGGCAGCGGGCCAGGTCGATCTGGTTGCGGACCCACTCGTCCCGGGTCAGGAAGGCCGGGTGGGTGTGCCCGGCGGCGTCGGACCACTCGCCGTAGCGGGCGCGGGCCGAACCGCGCCAGGCCTCGGCCCCGGCGCGCGGGCCGGGTCGGTGCGCTCCGCCGTCGCCCGGCCCGAGCAGGCCGAGGAAGTGCTCGTAGATCCCGGAAGCGGTCGTCGCCACGGTCACACCCCCGTGCCCTGGTCGTCCGGCGTCCGCCACCCGTAGTCCTGGAGCGCGCCGCCGGGCCCGTCGGTGCGCAGCAGCGGCGCGCACCCGGCTGCGGGGTTGACGTCGACGCCGAGGCACTTGGCCAGCACGAGGTCGTGGTCGCCCATCCGGTAGGTGCCCTCCAGCCGGCATTCGAGGACGGCGTAGGCGCCCGCGAGGTGCGGGCTGCCGCTGGACGTCGGGGCCCACGGCAGCGCGGTGAAGCGGAGGTCCGGCCTGGTCCGGGAGAACCTGGTGCCCAGCTCGCGCTGGTCGTCGGCGAGCACGTTGAGGCAGAACGGCCGCCCGTCGGCGAGCGCGGACCAGCTCGAACTCCCGGACGCCACCACGAAGCCGAGCAGGGCGAGTTCGCCGGAGACGACGGTCAGCGAGCCGATCGCGAGTCCGTACGGGGTCGGGCCGTCCTGCTCGGGGTGGTGGCGGGTGC
>NZ_JBHZCY010000140.1:0-17248 GCF_042786665.1 Kitasatospora sp. NPDC059146
GTTCCGAACCGGTTCCGGGTCGGTCCGGGGGTCAGTCCGGAGGTCGGTCCGGAGCCTGCGCCGGGACCACGGGGTGGGCGCGGCGAGCCGGGTCAGCCGAAGGACAGCAGCATCACCGGGGCCGAACTCGGGTGCGCCGAGCCGCCCGCCGGTTCGACCGTCACGCCGATGCCGCTGGCCCCGTCCAGCGGCCCGGACAGCAGCAGCGCCCCGTCGCTGCCCGGCAGCAGTCCGGCCGGACGCATCGTCCCGGAGTCGTTGAACCACAGCTGGTAGGTGCTGCCCGCGCCCGGCGCGGGCATCCCGGAGGCCAGGAACGCGGCCCGGTCCCGGCTGGGCGACCACACCACCGTCCCCACGCCCGCCCCGCCCGCCGCCGCCCCGGTGGCGGTGCGGGCGTCGGGCGCGGCGAGCAGGCCCGCGACGTGGTCCTGCGCCTGCTGGAGCGCGGTGGCGCGGGCCCGGGCCCGGTCGGCCTCCTGGTGCTGCTGGACGGCGACGCCCCCGGCGCCGACCGCCAGGGCCAGGCAGGCGGCGAGCGCCAGCCTCGGAAGGCCGCGGCGCAGCGGCCCGGGCCGGCGGGCGTCCACGGCGGGGGGAGCGGTGCGCGGGGCCTCCTGGCGGAGGGTGGGCAGCGCGGCCAGCACCCTGGCCTTGAGGGCCTCCGGCGCGACGACGGAGTCCGCGGCGGCGAGCCTGGCCAGGGTCGCGGCGAACTCCGCGACCTCCAGGGCGCAGGCCGGGCAGCCGGCCAGGTGGCGTTCGAACTCGGCGCTCTCGGCCGGCTCCAGGGCGTGGGTGGCGTAGGCGCCGGTCAGGGTGTGCAGGTCGGCGACGGTCATGCTCCCACCCCCAGGCAGTCGCGCAGCCGGATCAGTCCGTCGCGCATCCGGGTCTTGATCGTGCCCAGCGGTGCGCCGAGGACCTCGGCCACCTGGGGGTAGGTGTAGCCGCGGTAGTAGGCGAGTGTCAACGCCTCCCGCTGCAGATCGGTGAGCGTCCTCATGCAGCGCCGCACCTGTTCGCGCTCCAGCCGGCCCTCGACCTGCTCGGCGACCTCGTCGAACACCGGGGCGTGGGCGGCGGCGGCCGCCCGCTGGTCGCGGTCGGCGGCGGCCTGCGCGGCCCGGACCCGGTCCACCGCGCGCCGGTGGGCGATGGTCAGCACCCAGGGCATGACCTCGCCGCGCTCGGCCCGGTAGCGGGCGGCGGTGCGCCACACCTCCAGCAGCACCTCCTGGGCCACCTCCTCGGACTGCGCCGGGTCCCGCAGTACCCGGCGCACCAGGCCCAGCACCGGGCCGGCCACCGCGTCGTACAGGCGGGAGAAGGCGTCCTGGTCGCCCCGGGCGACCCGGGCGACGAGTTCCCGCAGGTTCGGGCCGGGCAGGGCCGGCCCGGACAGGTGCACGACGGCGCTCATCCGGCCGCTCCTGCGGTACGGCGGGTGGGCGGCGGGCCGCACGGGCGGAGGGCGGGCATGACGGGCCTCCCGGGTCGTGGCCGGAGTGGAGCCCGGCCGGGTGGACAGTACGGCTGACACCCGCTCTTCGGTGCGGGCGGCGCGCCGGATTGGTCCGGGATCGCCCCGGCGCGGCGGAGCCGCCCCGATCCATCGGGGACGCGCCCAATCCGTCCGGGAGCGGGCGACGAATCCCTGGGCGGAAGGCGGTCCGCCCGGCACCGGGCCGGCCCGCGAGACGCCCCTTCGGTACGAGCGGAGGCTTCCCACCATGGCTCCCACCCGCCTCGCAAGGCCCCCCGACGGTCGCCGCGACGACCTCGTGGCGCGGATCGTGCGCGCTGTCGCCGAGGGCGACGGCGCCGCCGTGGACGTGCTGCTGGCGGTGCTGGAGGCCGTCGCGGACGAACCGACGCTGCGCCGGCTGTCCGCGGAGCTGAGCCACCTGGCGCTGCCGCCGGCCGCCGGGCCGGGCCCTACCTCCGGTTCGCGGCCTGCTTGACGGTCCTGATCGACGGCGCCGTCTCGACGTGGCCGACCGCCGGGAGCGCGGCCACCCTGTTGGTCAGGTAGCGGTACAGCGCGCGCCGGTCCGCGCACACCACGGTGGCGTACAGATTGGTCGGCCCGGTGGTGGCGCAGGCGAAGGCGACCTCCGGGTGCCCGGCCAGCGCCCGGCCCGCCTCCTCCAGGTACGGGGGAGCGACCGAGATCCACAGCAGGGTGCGGGTGCCGACACCGAGCAGGTGGGGGTCGCAGTCGATGTCCAGGTAGAGCACCCCGCGTTCGCGCAGCTCCGCCATCCGGCGCCGGACGGTCGTTGGTGACCAGCCGGTGGCGGCGGCGAGCTCCTCGAACCCGGCCCGGCCGTCCGTTTCGAGGGCGGCGAGCAGCCGGCGGTCGCCGTCGTCCAGCCGCACCGGTCCGCGCGGGTGGGCCGGCGCGGGCGGTGCGGGCGATGCGGCCGACGCGGGCGGGCTCAGGGCCGCGACGGTGGCTCCGTCCAGCGGCCCGAGCTTGGCGATGAGGCTGTCCGGGCCGCCGTAGAAGGAGTGCAGCACCGAGTGCGCGCTCACCCCCTCCACCCGCGGGGTGCGGGGGAGCCGGGCCAGCAGCAGGGCCTCGCTGTCGGCCTCGGTCTCGGCCCGGACGGTGCAGGTGATCTCGGTGCCGCCGGAGGTCAGGCTGACCCAGGAGGTGTCGGGGCGGCGGGCCAGCGCCTCGGCGACCGCGCCCGCCGCGGCGGGCGCGCAGCGCACCCGCAGCAGCCACAGTTCGGCGCCCAGCGCGAGCGGGTCGACCCCGCCGAGCACCCGTACCGCGCCGGTCGAGCGCAGCCTGGCGTACCGGCGGGCGACGGTGCGGTCCGACACCCCGAGGGCGGCGGCGATGGTGCTGAACGGGGCCCGGCCGTCGATCTGCAGGGCGTGGACGAGGCGGCGGTCCAGCTCGTCGTAGTCGGATTCCACCGTGCCGAGGGTAGCGGGTGTCGGATTCCGTCACCATCGCGCCGGTCACTGGGCCAACGGCCCTTGGTGGAGCGAGCGTTGACCCCGTCGACGGAACCCGGCCGGTCGCGGGAGGACGCGCCGGGCGGAACCGTCCGAGGAACCCGAGGAGAAGCACCGTGGACACCGAGGTACTCGTCGTCGGAGCCGGCCCGACCGGCCTGACGGCGGCCAACGAACTGCTGCTGGCGGGCGTGTCGACCGTACTCGTCGACCGCCTGCCCGGGCGCAGCACCCTCTCCAGGGCGGGCGGCGTGCAGACCCGCACCCTGGAACTGCTCGACCAGCGCGGCCTGCTGGACCCGCTGCTGGCCGGCGGGGACCACCCGGTCGGCGGGAGCCACTTCGCGGGCATCCCGCTGCCGGACGCCCCCGCCGACGACCCCGGGCCGGGCGCGTTCCGCCCGCGCCGGCCCTGGCGCTCCGTCCCCCAGGTCGTGCTGGAGGCCTTCCTGGAGGAGCACCTCGCCGGGCAGGGCCTCACGGTCCGGCGCGACCACGAACTGGTCGCCCTCGCCCAGGACGAGGAGGCCGTCACCGCGACCTTCGCCGGCGGCCGGGTGCTCCGGGCCCGCCACCTGGTCGCCGCCGACGGCGGCCACAGCACCGTACGGTCCCTGCTCAAGGCCGAATTCCCGGGCCGGGCAGGCACCGTGACCACGATCGCCGCGGACGTCCGGCTGAGCGGCGCCGACGGTCTGCCCACCCACCACCGCGGCCCGGACGGCCACTGGACGGGGATCTTCCCGCTCGGCACCGACGACCGGGGCCGCCCGCTGCGCCGCCTCGCCATGGGCGGGCCGGGCCGCTCGCTGCCCAGGGACGTCCCGATCACCGAGGAGGAGATCCGCGAGGGGCTGCGGGCCGTGTTCGGCGAGCGGGTGCAGCTGCTCGAACTGTGCCACGCCCGCCGCATCACCGACGCGGCCCGGCAGGTCGCCCGGTACCGGCACGGGAGGGTGTTCCTGGCCGGCGACGCGGCCCACGTCCACCTCCCGCTCGGCGCCCAGGGCATGAACGGGGGGATGCAGGACGCCTTCAACCTCGGCTGGAAGCTCGGCGCCGCGGTCCGGGGCTGGGCACCGGAGGGCCTGCTCGACAGCTACCACACCGAACGCCACCTGACCGGGACGACCGTGCTGCGCAACGTCCAGGCGCAGGGCCTGCTGATGGACTGGGCGGGCAGCCGCGACCCGGACGTGCTGGCCACCCGGGACCTCTTCACCGAGCTGATCGCCCTGCCGGAGGTCCACCGCCGGCTGAGCGAGGTGATGTCCGGAACGGCCACCCGCTACCCGATGCCGGACACCGGCCCCCACCCGCTGCTCGGCGGGCCGGTGCCGGACGCCGACCTCGGCCCGGTGCGGCTGCACCAACTCCTGCGCTCCGGCCGGGGCGTGCTGCTCGACCCGCAGGGCGCCCTCGCCGAGGCCCTCGCCCCCTGGTCCGACCGGGTGGACCGGGTGGACCGGTTCGACGGGGGAGCCCGCGTCGAACCGATGCTGATCCGTCCGGACGGCCACGTCTGCTGGGTGGGCACCCCGGAAACCCTCCGGCCGTCCCTGATCCGCTGGTTCGGTGCCCCGCGCCAGGTGGCCTGACGCACCGTCAGTCTCGCAGCGCCCCCGGACCGTTCCCGGTCGTCCGGGGGCGCAACGGTTCACGAGGTCGGCGGCGGGTAGCCGCGGGCGCGGACCAGGTCGTGCACGAGTGCGGTGAAGGCCCCGGTGGCGGCGCTCCGGTAGGCCTCGGCGCGGTGCAGCAGGGCGACGGTGCGGGTGGGGAGGGGCGGTTCGAGCGGGACGCGGGCGAGCCGCGGGTGGTCGTGGGTGACGGCGTCCGGGAGCACGGTGGCGAGCGGGGTGCGCTGGACGATCTCGGTGAGGGCCTGGACGGAGTTGGCCTCGACCGCGATCCGCGGGCTGACGCCGTGCCGGGCGAGGTGGTCGTCGATGTGGCCGCGGGTGGCGAAGTCGCCGCTGAGCAGGGCCAGTCGGCGGTCGGCGAGCTCCCGCACGGGGAGGGCCGCACAGGCGGGCGGGTCGTCGCCGGCGCGGGTGACCAGGGTGAGGTGCTCGGTGAACAGGGCGGTGGCGGTGACGCCGGGCAGGTGGGGCCTCTGGAAGGCGATGCCGAGGTCGAACTCGTCGGTGAGCAGCCCGGTTTCGATGCGGTCCTGGCTGGTCTCCCGGACGGTCAGGGCGATGCCGGGGTGGCGGGTGTGGAGCTCGGCGGCGAGCGGGCCGACGAGGTAGGCGGTGAAGGTCGGGGTGACGGCCAGGCGCAGCCGCCCGCGCGAGAGGTCCTGGACGTCGTGGACGGCGCGTTCGGCGGCGGCGAGGTCCCGCAGCGCGCCGCGGGCGTGGTGGGCGTACGCCCGGCCGGCGTCGGTGAGGCGCACGGTGCGGCCGGTGCGGTCCAGCAGCTGGGCGCCCAGGGTCCGTTCGAGCTGCTTGACCTGCTGGGACAGCGTCGGCTGGGAGATGTTCAGCTCCTCGGCGGCGCGGGTGAAGTTGCCGTGGTCGGCCACGGCGAGCAGATAGCGCAGATGGCGCAGTTCCAGGGCCATGGACCGAACTATAGACCCCATCGATGAGAACGATCGGTAACAGCTCTTGGACGCTATAGCCCCAGGTCGTGCACTGTGGATCCCGCCAGGCCGCACCGGCCCGGCGCCACGAGAGGGAGTGACCCCATGCGTGACTTCACCGAGGGCATCGCGCACTTCCAGCGGGACGTGTTCCCCGCAAAGGAGGAGCTCTTCGCCCGGCTCGCCGCCGACCACAGCCCGCACACGCTGTTCATCGGCTGCTCCGACGCCCGCGTCGTGCCGGAGCTGATCACCGGCTCCGACCCGGGTGAGCTGTTCGTGATCCGCACCGCGGGCAACCTGGTGCCCGCCTACACCCCCGGGGCCGACGGCGTCACCGCGAGCATCGAGTACGCCGTCGCCGCCCTGGGCGTCCGGGACATCGTGGTCTGCGGGCACTCCGGATGCGGCGCGATGACCGCCCTCGCCCACGGCCACGACCTCAGCGGAGCCCCGGCCGTCGCCGACTGGTTGCGGCTCGCCGACGCCTCGGTGGCGCGCACCGCCACCGCGGGGGACGTCCCGGCCCTGGTGCGGCAGAACGTGCTCGCCCAGCTGGCGAACCTGGCCACCCACCCGTCCGTCGCCCGCGCCCTGAGCGCGCGGGCACTCACCCTGCGCGGCTGGGTCTTCGACATCGCCACCGGCGGCGTCGAGGACCTCACCGCCACCACCGGCCGGGCTGCCGCACGCGCGGCCTGACCGACCCCCAGCCCCCGGAGCGTCCCCGCGGCGCCACCCGTAGCCCCACCGACCACGAGAAGGAACCTCCCATGGTGCACGCCCAGTTCGACCCCACCGCCCGCCAGCTGCTCGCCGTCGCCGCCGTCGAGGCCAAGACCCGCAAGGACCTCACCTGGCAGCAGATCGCCGACGTCTCCGGCCTGTCGGTGGCCTTCACCACCGCCGCCGTCCTCGGCCAGCACGCCCTGCCGAAGGAGGCCGCCGAGGCCGTCACCGAGATCCTGGGCCTGGACGCCGACGCGGCCGTGCTGCTGCAGACCATCCCCACCCGCGGCTCGATCCCCGGCGGCATCCCCACCGACCCGACCGTCTACCGCTTCTACGAGATGCTCCAGGTCTACGGCACCACCCTCAAGGCCCTCGTCCACGAGCAGTTCGGCGACGGCATCATCTCCGCGATCAACTTCAAGCTCGACGTCCGCAAGGTCGCCGACCCCGAGGGCGGCGAGCGCGCCGTCATCACGCTGGACGGCAAGTACCTGCCGACCAAGCCGTTCTGACCCACCCCTCTTCCCCTGCGGCGGGGCGGGGCCACCGCCCGCCCCGCCGCACCGCTCAGCGCGAGCTCAGGGAGCCGTGAGCCCGGGCAGGGGGCCGAACTCGGTGCAGAACTCGCAGTCGCAGGTGGTCAGCGAGTTCGCCTGGCAGTGGGCGGTGGCGAAGTAGCGCCCGGCGCAGGGTTCGGGGGCGACCGGGGCGCCGTCCTCGGGCAGCGTGCGGCGGCAGGCGCCGCAGCGGACGGCGACTGCGACGCCCGCTCGGCGCAGGTTCCGTGCGGCGGGCGCGGCGAGCTCGAAGGGGACGTCCGCCAGCAGGACGGCCGTCCCGGCGTCCAGCGCCAGGCCGGCCTGCCAGAGGCTCAGCCCGTTCACCGTGCGGACCGCCTTGAGCCGCACCGCGCCCCGGGGCGAGGGGCCGGCGAGCCGTACGGTGAACTGCGGATCCTCCACAACTCCCTCTCTGCCAAGCGGTGTTCCCGGCCTCGGCAGGCCAGTCAACTCCCCGCCCGGCCACCGCGCCAGCGGTTTTCCGTCCGGGCCGATCCAGGATGCGAGCCCCTCCACGCCGGCGTGGAGGGCGGGCCTGGCAGGGTGGGGTGGGACGGGATGCCGCTCGGGTGTCCGTCCGGTGATGGGGGTGCTGGTGGTGGGTGGATCGGTGGGCCGACGGGTGCCTCCGTTGGATCCGGAGGTGCGGGCGGCCGTGGAGGCCGCCGGGGCGCGGGCGCGGGAGGTGCTCACCACGGAGGGTCTGGCGGCCTGGCAGGAGCGGGACGCGCGCGTCCGGCCCCGGCCGACGCTCGACCGGCTGAGCGACGGCGGCCGGTTCGAGGTGACGGAGCTGCAGGTGCCGCGGGCCGACGGCGACGGCGCGCTCACCCTGGTCAGCGCGCGGCCCGCCGGGATCCGGGAGCCGCTGCCGCTGCTCTACTACCTGCACGGCGGCGGGATGGTGACGGGCAACGCGTGGTCCGTCCTGCCCCGGGTGCTGCGCTCCTGGGCGCTGCCCCTGCGGCTGGCCGTGGTCTCCGTCGAGTACCCGCTGGCGCCGCGCACCCGCTTTCCCGGGGCCGTCGAGGACTGTTACGCCGGGCTCGGCTGGGTCGCCGAGCACGCGGACGAACTGGCCGTGGACGCCGGGCGCCTGGTCATCGGCGGCAAGAGCGCCGGCGGCGGGCTCGCCGCCGCCCTCGCCCACCTGGTCCGCGACCGCGGCGGACCGGCGCCGATCGGCCAGCTGCTGCTCAGCCCGATGCTCGACGACCGCGGCGACACCTTCTCCAGCCACCAGATGGTCGGTCACGACACCTGGGACCGCGGCTCCAACGCCACCGCCTGGCAGGCCGTGCTCGGCGACCGCCACGGCGCCGCCGACCTCTCCCCGTACGCGGCCCCGGCCCGCGCCACCGACCTCACCGGGCTGCCCGCCGCGTACCTCGACGTGGGCTCCGCCGAGACCTTCCGGGACGAGGCCGTCGGCTACGCCGACGCGCTCTGGAAGGCCGGGGGCGAGGCCGAACTCCACGTCTGGCCCGGCGCGTGCCACGGCTTCGACACCCTCGCCCCGCACTCCGCCCTGGCCCGGGACGCCCAGGAGGCCCGCACCCGCTGGCTCCGGCGCGTCCTCCAGCGGTGACGCGGCGGCCCCGGGCGGCCGGGGCGGAAAACGATTCGACCGGGGCGGCCGCCGGACGGGATGCTTCGGGGATGGAGTTCCTCTGCTACCACCGCGACCGGCCCGGGTCCCTGCCGCTGCGCGACGAACTGCTCGAAGCGCACCGGTCCTACATGGACGGGTTCGCGCAGGAGATGATCGCCCGGGGGCCGACGCTCACCGCCGACGGGGCCCTGCCCACCGGCAGCGTGCACGTCCTCGACCTGCCCGGCCCGGCCGCCGCCCGGGCGTTCGCCTTCGAGGAGCCGGGCTACCAGGCCGGGGTCTACCGGGACGTGCTGCTGCGGCGGTGGCGCAACCTGCTGGGGCGCACCATGTGGGACTTCCCCGGCGGCCGGACCGGGGGCACCCGCTACCTCGTGCTCGGCCTCGGCGGCGGGCAGCCCGTCGACCTCGCGGTGCCGGCCGACCGGGAGGAGCTCATCGCCTACGGGCCGCTGCTCTCCGACGACGGGACGGCCTGGCTGGGCACGGCCGTCCTGCTCCGGGCGCCGGATCCGGACGCGGCGCGGGCGGTGCTGACCGCGGACGGCTACGCCGACGTCGAGGTGCACCGGTGGCAGTTCGGCGGCCGCCCGTCCTGACGACCCGGTCCGGTACCGTCGCCCGGGCGAGAACCTACGCCCCGGTGTCCGTGCGTTCCTCCGGCCGGCCGGGCTCGGCCCAGCGGGTGTGGTAGCTGCCCGGCCGGTCGGTGCGGCGGTAGGTGTGGGCGCCGAAGAAGTCGCGCTGGCCCTGGATCAGTGCGGCGGGCAGCCGCTCGCTGCGCAGGGTGTCGAAGTAGGCCAGCGCGGCGGAGAAGGCCGGCACCGGGATGCCGTGCTGGGCTGCCCCGGCGACGACCGTGCGCCAGGCGGCCTGGGCGTCGGCGACCTCGGTGGCGAACTGCGGTTCGGCGAGCAGGCTGACCAGGTCGGGGTCGGCGGCGTGGGCGGCGCGGATCCGGTCGAGGAAGGCGGCCCGGATGATGCAGCCGCCGCGCCAGATCCGCGCCACCGCGCCGAGGTCGATGTCCCAGCCGTACTCGGCCGCGGCGTCGCGGATCATCGTCCAGCCCTGGTCGTAGGCGATGACCTTGGAGGCGTAGAGGGCCTGTTCGACGTCCCGGGTGAAGCGTTCGGCCTCGTGCGGGTGCAGCGGGTGGACGGTGCCGCCGGGCAGCGGCCGGTAGGCCTCGCGCAGCGCCGTCCGGGCGGAGGCGACCCGGGCGAAGGTGGCCTGGGCGATGGCGGTGACCGGGGAGCCGAGGTCGAGGGCGGTCTGCACGGTCCAGCGCCCGGTGCCCTTCTGCTCGGCGGCGTCCTGGACGATGTCGACGAAGGGCCTGCCGGTGTCGGCGTCGGTGTGGGCGAGGACCTCGGCGGTGATCCCGATCAGGTAGGAGTCGAGCCGCCCCCGGTTCCAGCGCTCGAAGACGCCGGCGATCTCGGCGGGGGAGTACCCGCCGACGTCCCGTAGCAGGTGGTAGGCCTCGGCGATGAGCTGCATGTCGGCGTACTCGATGCCGTTGTGGACCATCTTCACGAAGTGGCCGGCCCCGTCGCTGCCGATGTGGGTGCAGCACGGCTCGCCGTCCACGTGGGCGCTGATCCGCTCCAGCATGGGGCCGAGCACGGTGTACGACTCGGCGGAGCCGCCGGGCATGACCGAGGGGCCGAGCAGCGCGCCCTCCTCCCCGCCGGAGACGCCGCTGCCGACGAAGTGGATGCCCTGCTCGCGCAGCGCCCTCTCCCGTCGGCGGGTGTCGGCGAAGTGGGCGTTGCCGCCGTCGATGATCATGTCGCCGGGTTCCAGCAGCGGCGCGAACTCCTCGATGACCTCGTCGGTGGGCCCGCCGGCCTTCACCATGATCAGCAGACGGCGCGGACGTTCCAACGCGGCCACGAAGTCCCGCGGCGACTCGGCGGGGACGAAGGTGCCCTCGTGGCCGAACTCCTCGACCAGGGCCCTGGTCCGGGCCGGGGTGCGGTTGTGCACCGCGACCGTGTAGCCGTTGCGGGCGAAGTTCCGCGCCAGGTTGCGGCCCATGACCGCCAGGCCCGTCACGCCGATCTGTGCCGAACCGATCGCGGCTGCGTCCATGAGCTGTGCTTCCTTCCTCGGGGCCGGCCGACGGAGCGGAGCGCGCCGACCGCGTGCCGCGCACGCGAAGGACCGCCCTGGGCGGTCGGAGTCCAGGATCACCGGCGGACGGTGCCGCCCGCCCGGGGGGCTGGGCCGTTCAGGTGCCCGGAGGCGCCCGCCGACCCCGCCGCACCGACCCTACTCCCGCGTCAAGTCCCATGGCAGGGCAAGGCGTTGGTGGGCGACGGGTAAAATCCCGGGCCGCCCGGCGGAGCGGACCGGTGCTGTTCACGTTCCGGCCGCCACCGGTACACCGGGGCCTCCCACCCTGGGGGCCGCACCGCCGCAGTCACCTCCCCTCCCCCCTTCCACAGGAGACCTCCGTGACCCGTCGTTACGTCCGACTGGCCGCCACCCTCGGCGCCGCCGGTGTGCTGGCCGGATCCACCGTCGCCCAGGCCGCCGCCGCCGAGGAGGGCCGCGGCGCCCACCGGGCCCAGCACGTCCTGCTGGTGTCGGTGGACGGCCTGCACCAGTCGGACCTCGCCCGTTTCGTGGCCGCGCACCCGCAGTCGGCGCTGGCCCGGCTGGTCCGCGGCGGCGTCGAGTACACCCACGCCGCCACCACCGACCCGTCCGACTCCTTCCCCGGCATGGTCGCCCAGCTGACCGGCGGCGGCCCCGGCACCACCGGCGTCTACTACGACGACACCTACAACGCCGCGCTGCTCCCGGCCGGCACCACCGACTGCGCCCACGCGAAGCCGGGCGTCGAGGTCGACCTCACCGAGGACCTGGACAAGAACAAGGACGCGCTCGACGCCGGCCAGGGCCTGCCCGGCCTGCCCGGGTCCATCCTGCGGATGACCGGCAACCCGCAGGCCCTGATCGACCCGGCCAAGCTGCCGGTCGACCCGCGGACCTGCAAGCCGGTCTACCCGCACTCCTACCTCCAGGTGAACACCGTCTTCGAGGTGGCCCGCCAGGCCGGCCTGCGCACCGCCTGGTCGGACAAGCACGCCGCCTACGACATCCTCAACGGCCCCTCCGGCACCGGCATCCAGGACCTCTTCACCCCCGAGGTGAACAGCAACGCCACCGGCTACAAGGGCGACTGGACCAAGGACAACCAGGCCACCGAGCAGTACGACTCGTACAAGGTGCAGGCCGTCCTCAACGAGATCGACGGCTACGACCACAGCCGTGCGCAGCGGGTCGGCACCCCGGCCGTCTTCGGCCTGAACTTCCAGTCCGTCTCCACCGCGCAGAAGCTGGCGAGCTCCGACGGCCTCCAGGGCGGCTACGTCGCCAACGGCGTGCCCGGCCCGCTGGTGGAGAAGAACCTGGCGTACGTCGACCAGCAGATCGGCGCGCTGACCGCCGAACTGCGCAAGCAGCACCTCGACCGCTCCACGACCGTCATCCTCTCCGCGAAGCACGGCCAGTCCCCGATCGACCCGGCCGCGCTCAACCGGATCGACGACGGCCCGCTGCTCGACGGCCTCGACGCCGCCTGGAAGGCCGCCCACCCGGGTGCGGACGCCCTGGTCGCCCATGCGGTCGACGACGACGGCGTGCTGCTCTGGCTCAACGACCGCTCCCCGGCCGCCACCTCCTTCGCCAAGGCCTACCTGCTGGCGCAGAACGGCACCGGCGTCGGCATCGACGGCAAGGCCCGGCCGTTCACCGGCAGCGGCGTCCAGAAGGTCTACGCCGGGGCGGAGGCCGCCGGCCACTTCGGCGTCGCCCCGGGCGACCCGCGGGTGCCGGACGTCTTCGGCGTCGCGCAGTACGGCGTCGTCTACACCGGCGGCAGCAAGATCGCCGAGCACGGTGGCGCCCACGCCGACGACCTGAACGTCCCGCTCGTCGTCTCCGGCGCGGCCACCCCGGGCGGCGTCCGCCGGGAGGAGAAGGTCGAGACCAAGCAGATCGCCCCGACCGTCCTCGATCTGCTCGGCCTCCAGCCGCACGACCTCCAGGCCGTGCGCGCCGAGCACACCCGGGTGCTGCCCGTCCGCTGAACCGCCGGCGGTGGGCCGGGGCGGCCCGCCGGGCCGCGGATAATCACCTGATCCCCGGCGTCCCGTCAGGTATCGTCGCGCGTCGTCGGACCGGGCCCTTCGGCCCGGCGACGCGCGACGCGGAACCCAGGGGGAACGAATGACGGTCAACCAGCCCGGTCAGGTCCTGATCACCGGAGCCGCCGGCCGGATGGGCAGCTGCCTGCGGGAGTTGCTGCCCGGGTACGGCCACCGGCTGCGCGGCTTCGACCGGCTGCCCGTGCCCGGCGATCCCGGGGCCGTCACCGCCGACCTGCTGGACGTCGAGGCGCTGGCGGCGGCGATGGACGGGGTCGACGCCGTGGTCCACCTGGCCGGGATCCCGGGGGAGGCGCCGTTCGCCGACATCCTGGCCGCCAACATCGAGGGCACCTACCGGCTGTACGACGCGGCCCGGGAGGCCGGCGTCCGCCGGATCGTGTACGCCAGCAGCAACCACGCGACGGGCTTCACCGAGCGGCCCGCCGACGGCGGCACCGTGCCGGTGGACGCGCCGCAGCGGCCCGACACGTACTACGGGGTCTCCAAGTGCTTCGGCGAGAGCCTCGCCTCGCTGTACGCCGACCGGCACGGCATCGAGACCGTCTCCCTGCGCATCGGCTCCTTCACCGAGCGCCCCCGCAGCATCCGGATGCTCGCCACCTGGCTCAGCCCCGGCGACTGGGCCCGCCTCGCGCACGCCGCCCTCACCGGCCCCGTCACCGGCCACACCGTGGCCTACGGGATCTCCGCCAACACCCGCGCCTGGTGGGACCTCTCGACGGCCCGGGCGCTCGGCTACCGGCCGCAGGACGACGCCGAGTCCTTCGCCGCCGAACTCATCGCCGAACTGGGCGAGTTGTCCCCCGAGGACCCGGAACACCGCTACCTCGGCGGCCGCTTCACCCAGACCGGCCGCTGACCGCCGCCCCGGACATGGCAGACTCGGCCGGATGATCGTGATGCAGCCCGTCCTGGAGACGAGGCCCCTGGACGGCTTCGACCTCTGGCCCGTCGCCGGGACCGGGTCCGCCGGGTTCCTCGCCCTCGACGGCGGGCTGTCGCCCGCGGAGGTCGGGACGGCGGTGATGCTGGTCGCCCGCTGCAACGACATCGATCCCGACGTCGACCCCGACGGCGGGCGGCCGCCGCGGCCCGCCGATCCGCTGGACTCCTTCCTGCACGGGCTGCTGACCTTCGAGCAGGTGTACGCGGCGGGCGGGCTGCGGGTCACCGACCGGGCCTCCGGCATCGAGTTCCAGCCCGGCTGCTGCGACGGCCTGGAGGACTGGCGGGACTGGCACGGACTGTTGGAGCACGGCGGGCTGGTCGGCTACGGGCACGAGCCGGTCTCCCCGCTCGCGGAGCGGTTCGGCAGCACCGTCCGGCTCACGGTCAACGCCGACCAGCCCGACAGCCCCGTGATCGTGCTGCCGGTCGCGGACCTGGGCGGGCTGCTCGCCGGGGTCGAACGGGACCTGGGCGCTTTCCTCGGGCTGGCCGGCGACTGGGCCGGTGAGTACCTGCCGCCCGGTCGCCGGGGCCCCGTCATCGCCGCCGTTGCCCGGGCCCTCGACCTGCCCGCGCCGACCGTGCCGGGCGCTACCTGAGCAGGAAGTCGTAGACCGCCTGCCGTCCGACCGGGTTGGCCGCGCGGTTCTGCACGGAGTGGGCCGCTCCGGGGACGATCACGATCTCCGGGTGGTGCACCAACTGGGCCTGCTCGTAGAGCAGTTCGTGCGGCGTGGCGATGTCCCGGTCGCCGCCGAGCAGCAGGACCGGCACGTCGGGCAGCTTGCGGTGGGCCGGGGGCAGCGGCGGCACCGGCTCGCGGGGCCAGTCCAGGCAGACCAGCAGGCTGCCGAGGCCGGTCGCGGTCGCCGGGTCGAACGGCCAGGTCTGTTCGGCGGTCAGCCGCTGCCGGGTGCGTTCCAGCGCGGCGGCGCGGCCCGCCACCGGTGTGTCGGTGCTGCCCCAGGGGAAGCGCCCGTCGGCGCACACGGTGGCGGAGTGCAGGCCCTGGCTGAGGTCCTCGGCCGCGGCGGCGTCGACCACCTGGTGGACGAGGGCGAAGAAGTCCTGGAGCTTCGCGGGCTGCCCGGCGGCGGCCTCGTGCAGGATCTCCGGGACGGCGCCGAAGTCCGGGTCGATGAACTCGTAGCCGGTCAGCGCGCCGAGGATCTGCGCGCCGTTGCCGTACCGCCGGACGGTGGCGGCGAGGTCGGCGGCTGGGTCGGTGGTGCAGCCGGTGGCCCGGCAGGCGGCGCGCAGCACCCGGGCGGTGGCGGGCATCGCGGCCAGGTCGAGCGGGTCGAAACCGCTCTGCGGCGCCACCGAGTCGAGCACCAGGCGGGCCACCCGGGAGGGGTGGGCGAGGGCGTAGCGCTCGGCGACGATGGTGCCGTAGGAGACGCCGTCCAGGGTGAGCCGGCGGTCGCCGAGGGCGCGGCGCAGCAGGTCGATGTCGGCGACGGTGTCCGCCGTGCCGTAGTAGCGGGCGTTCGGGCCGAGGGCGGTGGCGCAGTCGGCGATGGACTGCTTGCGGGGTACGGCGAGGTCGGAGGAGCCCATGTCCTCCTGGAGGCCCGGGCACTGGAGGGCGCCCCGGCCGGTGCCGCGCTGGTCGAACATCACCAGGCGGTAGTCCTTGAGGACGGGCTCCAGCTTGCCCGCCATCTGCCGGATCGACGGGACGCTGGACTGGCCGGGGCCGCCGGAGAGGAACAGCAGGTCGCCCTTGGGCGGACTGCTGTTGTTGCTGAGGGCGACCGCCAGGTCGAGGGTGCCGGGGGTCCGGCCGCTGTGGTCGAGCGGCACGGTGAGGGTTCCGCAGGTGAATTCGGGTGCGTCCGGGCAGGGTGCCTGCCCGGTGACGCCGCCGCCGTGGCCCGGTGGTTCGGCCGGGGCGGCGAGGGCGGGGCCGGCCAGGGTGGTGGCGGCCGCCACCGCGACGGCGCCCAGCAGGGCGGCGATGCGGCCGCGCCTGCTGGTCCTGCCCGTCTTGTTCGTCGCGTTCGCCAGGTTCGTCAGGTTCGTCATGGGCGTCCGGGGTCCTTCCGCTCACGCCGCGTCCGCGTGGACGCGGTCGGGAACCAGCCTGCGCACCGGGACACTTCGTTGGCGAGCGTCCGGACGCGATTCGCCCCGGGAACGGACCGTCAGGACCCGAACAGCCCCGGACGGCTCCGGGGGCGTGCAGTGGTGAGCCACCCGTCGCGGACCTCCCAGGTGCCGCCGTCCGCGGTGGCGCCGCGCAGGCCGTGCAGGGTGTCGGGGCCCGCGAGGGCGATCATGTGCGGCTCGGCGAGGGCGGCGGAGCCGAAGGTCCGTTCGGCCGTCCAGGCGGTGCTGTGCCGGAGCCGCCGGGCCAGTCGGGCCCAGCCGAGGGGCGCGGCGGCGATCACCCAGGCGTCGGGCTCCTGGGCGGTGAGGCGCCGGGCCGGGCGCAGCCAGGAGGCGGCGTGTTCGGGCCAGTCGGTGACGGTGAGGACGGTGCCGCCGCGGGCCTGCCAGGCCTCGGTGAAGGCCAGGGCCGTCGCGCGGGAGGCTTCGTCGCGGCTGTGGCCGACGGCGACGGTGTGCACCCGGGGGCGGCTCGTGGTCAACAGGTGCAGCAGGGCGGCGAGTTCGACCTCGGTGTGCCGGGCGGGCACGGGCAGCGGCCGGTCGGCGGGTTCCGGGGCGGGCACGGGGGTGGGCACGGCGTCCCCGGCTCAGGCGTCGTGGAAGACGAGCCCGAGGGCGTGGCGCCGCCCCGAGCGTACGGTGCTCACGCCGTGCCGGACGGGGGCGGCGGAGTGGCCCCGGGCGGAGCGCACGGGCCGGTCGCGGGTGGTGAACACCAGGCCGTGGCCCTGGGGGAGGACGGTGCTGGTGCCGCGGGACTGTGCGCGGGGGCGCTGTTCGACCAGCAGGAACTCGCCGCCGGTGTAGTCGGTGCCGTGCCGGTCGAGGCCGATGACCACCTGGAGCGGGAAGACGAGGTCGCCGAAGAGGTCGCGGTGCAGCGCGTTCCAGTCGCCGGCCCCGTAGCGGAGCAGGATCTGCGAGGACTTGGCCTGGCCGGCCGCGTGGCACTGCTCCAGCCACTCGTCGAGGGAGTCGGGCCAGGGCGCGGGGCGGCCGAGCTTCGCCGCCCAGTCGCGGGCGACGGTGAGCAGGTGCGGGTAGAGGGCCCGGCGCAGGGCGTCGACGGGTGGCGGCGGCTGGTGGGTGAAGTAGCGGTACCGGCCGGAGCCGAAGCGGTGGCGGGCCATGTCGACGGTGCTGCGGAACAGGTCGTCGCGGTCGTAGTGGGCGGCCAGTTCCCGGCATTCCGCGGGGGTGAGGAGCTGGGGGGTGAGGGCGCAGCCGTGGGCGTCGAGCTCTTCGGCGAGGGCGGGCCAGTCGGCCGAGTCGACGCGCTGCCGTACGGGTGCGGGGGAGGCGGTGGTGGTTCGGGTGCTCACGGGCCCAGTCTGCGGTGCGGCGTTGCCTGCTGCTGGCGGCTTTCGGACCGGGAGGTGTCGGCACGGCTTTGGGTGGCGGCGCGGCCGCGGGTGGCGGCGGGGCGTGCCGGTGGCCCGACCCCCACCGCGGGGGGGGGGCACCGCCCGGGGGGAAGAGAACGTTTAGGGGGGGGGGTGGTGGGCCAAATATGGATGGGTTGTTTTTTAATAGGGGC
>NZ_JBHZCY010000140.1:17258-24297 GCF_042786665.1 Kitasatospora sp. NPDC059146
CGGCGGGGGGCGCGGTGCCGCCCGGGGTGGTGCCGGCCCGGTTTGGGGGGGCGGGGCCGCGGGGGGGGGGGGGGGGGGGGGGGGGGCCCCCCCCCGGGCGGGGGGGGCGCCCCCCCGGCCGTGGCTCAGGAGACGTTGACGGCGGTGTCGTCGAGGACGAAGGAGGTCTGCTTGGTGTAGTCCTCGGAGCCGGAGAACTTGAGGGTGACGCTCTGGCCGGCGTAGCCGGACAGGTTGAAGCTGTGCTGCTGGTAGCCGGTGGCCGCGTTGACGTTGGAGTAGGTCGCCAGGGTGGTGCCGTTGGCGGTCACGGTCAGCTTGTCGAAGGCGGTGGTGTTGCTGGCCGCGGTGTCGATGTGCAGCCAGAAGCTGAACGTGTAGGTGCTGCAGCCGGCCGGGAGGGTCACGGTCTGGGCGAGGGTGTCGGTGTTGGTGCTGCCGTACCCGTCGAGCCAGGCGTCGTAGCTGCCGGAGTGCGGCGGCTCGTTGGAGCTGCTGTTGATGGTGCTGGTGCCGCTGGTGTTGGTCTCCGTCCAGCCGGTCGTCGAACCGGCCTCGAAGCCGGGGTTGGTGAGCAGCTGGGCGGCGGTGCAGCCGCTGCCGCCGCCGGTGGGCTGGACGGTCCAGGTGAAGGTGACGGAGGAGGACGGGCCGGTGGAGTCGGTCGCGGTGGCCGTCACGGAGTACGTCCCGGCGGTGGTCGGCGTGCCGCTGATCAGGCCGCTCGTGGCGTTGACGCTCAGTCCGGCGGGCAGGCCGGAGGCGCTGTAGCCCAGGGTGCCGCCGGCGGTGTCGGTGGCGGAGAGCTGGAGGCTGGTGGCGGTGCCGGCGGTGGCGGTGCGGGCGCCGGGGTTGGTGAGGGTGACGCTGCCGGTGGTGCTGCCGCTGCCGCCGGCGGCGAGCCAGGCGGTGGCGTTGAGGCCGAGGGCGGCGTCGGTGCCGGCCGGGTCGTCCCAGCCGTTGTAGACGGTCTTGCCGGGCTCGCCGGTGCCGTCGTCGATGGCGGAGCTGTCGCCCCAGACGGCGACCCGGCCCTTGCCGAAGCTGCTGGTGGCGAAGAAGGCGCCGGTGGTGCCGGAGGAGCCCGTGCGGTAGACGATGCCCTTGACGGCGGGGTTGTCGGCGGGCTTGAGGGTGAAGGTGGTGCCGTTGCGGATGATGCTGCCGGTGACGGTGCCGAAGGGACCGTGCAGGACGGGGTCGGTGGCGTCGTTGACGGCGGTGGGGTTGTCGGTCTGGATGTTGAGCAGGTCGACGGAGAGCCCGAACGGGTCCTTGCTGTTGACCGAGTTGGTGGTCATCAGGTCGTTGATGACGGCGGGGGAGTCCCAGCCGTCGTTGTTGCGGTCGCTGCCGGTGTGGTCGGAGATCAGGAACAGGCCGCCGCCGTTCTGGACGAACGTCATGACCGCGGTCTTCTCGGCGTCGCTGAGCCGGACGTTGGGCTCGGGCAGGACGAACTCGTCGAAGTTGGCGAGGTCCAGCGCGCCGCCGGTGCCGTAGGTGATGCTGGAGCCGCTCGGCAGGGTCTTGAGGCTGTACTGGCCGGTCTTCTGGAGGGCGACGCCCCAGCTGGAGATGGCGCCGGTCCAGTCCGTCCCGGACTGGGGGTTGGCGTTCTCGGCGAGCGGGTCCGGCTGGCTGGTGCTGATGATCCAGTCCGCGTTGCCGGCGGTCTCCGCCTTGCTGTTGTCGAACAGGACGCGGTGCTGGGTGGCGGTCGCGGCGGCGGGGGCCGTCGTGGTGGCCGTCGTCGCGGTCGCGGTGGTGGCCGCCGCGGCCGGGTGGGGGGCGGTGCTCGCGACGGCGAGCACGGTCAGGACGGCGGCACCCAGGGCGAGCGGGCGTGTCACGTTGACGCGTCTGAGCATGGGTCAAGTCCCTTGGTTCGTGGGGATGCAGGGGAGAGCTACGCGCGTAGGCGCAGTGGCACGGTCCCATGATGGGGTAATCGGAGCTTGAACGGAACGCGACGAAACGGCTCATCGGTGCGCCCTCGGGCCTTTCGCCGGAAGCCTGCACAGCTGCGACACCATTGGGCCACCGGACCTTCGCGCCCGTGCCGCGGCCCTTGCCGAAGCCTTTAACGAGGGCTCCGGCAAGGGCCGCGGAAATGGGATTCCGGCGACGGGAGTTGCTCCCCCTGCATCGGTTGTGCGCGGGGCCGCTACCCCCGGGCCAGCCGCCCCAGGGCCAGACCCGCCAGCAGCGCGGCGCCGTCGCCGAGCACGCCGTCGTCGAACTCGGCCTCCGGGGAGTGGTTGTAGGGCGCGGTGAACGGGTCGCGCCCGTCGTCCGGGACGGCGCCGAGCAGCAGGTACGCCGACGGGACCAGTTCGCCCAGCACGCCGAAGTCCTCGGAGCCGGCGATCGGCTGGGGCATCTCCAGGAAGCGCCCCGACCCGAACAGCCGGGCCGCCAGGTCGGATGCGAACTCCGTCTCCCCCGGGTCGTTGACGGTCACCGGGTAGCCGGGCTCCACCTCGGCCGCCACCTCCAGCCCGTGGGCCGCCGCGATCCCGTGCACCACCCGCAGGGACTCGGTGCGCACCAGCTCGCGCGAACGCGGCGAGAAGGAGCGGACGGTGGCCTCGAACCGCGCCTCGTCGGGGATCACGTTGGCCGCCGTACCGGCGCCCAGCAGGCCCACGGTGAGCACCACCGGGTCGAAGGCGTCGATCCGGCGGGTCACCATCGACTGGAGTGCCAGGACCGCTTCGCAGAGCGCCGGGACGGGGTCGAGCGCCGAGTGCGGGCTGGAGCCGTGCCCGCCGCGCCCGCGCAGGGTGACCCGCAGGGTGTCGGAGGCGGCGAGCACCGGCCCGGGGCGGGTGGCGACCACCCCGTTGGGCAGGATGGCGGCGGCCACGTGCAGGGCGTACGCGGCCACCACCCGCTCCCCGGCCGCGTCCAGCACGCCCGCCTCGACCATCAGCCGGGCGCCGTCCGCCCCCTCCTCGCCCGGCTGGAACATCAGCACCACGTTCCCGGCCAGCTCCGCGCGCCGCTCGGACAGCAGCCGGGCGGCGCCGACCAGTGCGGCCGCGTGCAGGTCGTGCCCGCAGGCGTGCATCACCCCGGGGGTCTCGGAGGCGTACGGCAGCTCGGTGCCCTCCTGCACCGGCAGGGCGTCCAGGTCGGCCCGCAGCAGCACGTTCGGGCCCGGTCGCCCGCCGCGCAGGACGGCGGTGATCGAGCTCAGTCCCTTGCCGAGGGTGAGTTCCAGGGGGAGGCCGTCGAGCGCGGCGAGCAGCCGGGCCTGGGTGCGGGGGAGGTCCAGTTCGAGTTCCGGACGGCGGTGCAACTCCCGGCGGAGCAGCGCGAGTTCGGGTTGCAGGAGGGCGGCCGAGCGGAGCAGCTCGGGCAGGTCGAGCCGCTCCCACGGTGCGGCGGGCGCGCCGGGTGCGCCGGGGGTGGCGCTGGGCAGGTCGGACACGGGGGACCTCCAGGGGTGGACGGACCGGGGGGAGCCCGGGGTGGCTGGTGCCATGATCGGAGGTTGCCCACCCCGATCGGGCCCGGCACACGGGAGGGCCGTGAATCCGGTGCGGAGGCCACGGGAAACGCTCCGGGGCATGGCCGACCTCGGGCTTCGTTGAGATGGTCCGACGGAGTGACTATCTTCATGGGGTGAGTGAGCGTGTGATGCAAGAACCCACCGTGATGGTCCTGACCGCCCTCGCGGACGCCCCCCGGCACGGCTACGCCATCTCCCAGGAGATCAAGGCGATGACCGACGGCCGGGTCGCCCTGCGCACCGGAGCCCTGTACGGGGCACTGGACCGCCTGCTGGCCGACGGCCTGATCGAGGTCGAGCGCGAGGAGGTCGTCGACGGGCGTGCCCGACGGATCTTCACCCTCTCCCCGACCGGCCGCGAGCGGCTGGCCGTGGAGGCCGACCGACTGGCCGCGACGGCCCGGGAGGCCACCCGCCGGCTGTCCGCCGCCCGACCGGCGGCGACCGGCACATGATCGACCACCTGCTGCGCCTCTACCCCGCCGCCTACCGCCGCGCCCACGGTGCGGAGATCGCCGCGACGTACCGCGAGCTGACCGCCGGCGAGCCGCTGGGCCCGCGGCTGCGGGACGCGGCGGAACTGGCGGGGCACGCACTGCGGCTGCGCGCCGGACTGGGGCCGGGCACCGCCGCCGCACGGATGCTCGGGGCGGCGTACCCGCTCGTCCTGGCCGCCTCGGCCGCCGCCAGCGGGCTGCACCTGCTGCGCTGGTACGCCGCCGTGGCCGCCTCGCCGGCCCCGCTGGGGGTGCAGCTCCGGTCGGACCTGTCCGGCGTGTGGGGCGTACTGCTGCTCTCCTCGCTGCTGGTGCTCGCCGCGGCGGCGGCGGTGACGGCCTGGCGCAACGGCTCCCGGGGCGGCGACTCCCGGGGCGCCCGCGAACTGGCCGTCCGCGAACTGGCCGCCCTGGCCCTGGCCTCCCCGTTGCTGCTCGCCCAGGCCGGCACGGTGGCCTGGGGCGACCCGACCGCGCTCGCCGTCCTGGCGACCGTCCTCGCGGCAGCCCTGGCGGCCGTCCCGCTCGCCGGCCGCCTCGGACGGTCCCGGCGCTGAACGACCCGACCCCGCCGAGCGGCCCCCCGGCCGAGCGGCGGGGTTCGTCGCGCACGTATTACTCCGTTTGACGTAGCATTCCGTTCAACGGACTATCGGGCCGTCGACTCCACCGGATCCGGCGGGCCCGCGCGAGAGGATGCCCATGCCGTTCACCCTGTCCCACCCCGCGGCCGTCCTGCCCCTGCTGCGGACGCCGTTCAGCCGGGTCGCGCTGGTGGCCGGGGCCGTCGCGCCGGACCTGCCGTACTTTCTGGTCACCACCGGACTGCCGGTCAGCGCCCAGTCCTGGTACGAGCCCTTCGCCAACGCCACCACCACCCACACCCTGCCCGGCGCCCTCACCGTCGGCCTTCCGTACACCCTCGCGCTGTGGGCACTCCTCCTGGCCGGGTGGCGGCCGCTGGCCGCGCTGCTGCCGCTCCCGGCGCCCGCCGCGCGGCAGTCGGCGGGCGGTACAGGTGGTACGGGCGGTACGGCCGGGGTGGTGGTGCGGCGGGTCGGCTGGGTCCTGCTGTCCGCGGTGATCGGGCTCGCCACCCACCTGGTCTGGGACTCCTTCACCCACTACGACGGCTTCGTGGTCACCCGCGCGCCGTGGCTGAACACCACCTTGGCCGGCAGCCTCACCTGGGCCCGGGCCCTGCAACACGCCAGCACCATCGGCGGCCTGGCCGCCATCGCGGTCTTCGTCTGGCGCCGACGGGACCGGCTGCGCACCGGCGCCCGGCCCTTCACCGGCCGGCGCCGCCACATCCTGGTCGCGCTGGCCCTGTGCGCGGCCGCCGGGGCCGTCGCGCATGCCTGGTGGTGGCTGGCCGGCCCGCAGGCGGTGGCCGACGGGCGGCCGTTGGACGCCCTGCTGGAAGGCGTGCTGTCCGACGCGGCGAAGGGCGCGGGCGCCGGCCTGATCGCGGCCCTGGTGCTGTACACCGCCGCCTGGTGGATCCGTCACGCGGCCCTCGCACTGCGCGGTCGCGCGGGCGCCGCAGAGGCCGGTACCACGGCCTGAACGCGGCAGACCGTCGTGCCGCCCTACGGGTCGTCCGACGGTTCGGCAAGTCCTGCCTGCGGTCCAGGACTTCGCTGTCGTGCGACGTTTCGGGGGCGCCCACCGGGCGCCCCCGAAGGGCCGGACGCTGGGTCCGGGCGGTGGCCGGCTCCGCTGCATCGGAGGGCGGCCGCGGTCCCTGGGTGTCGATTGCTCGCGACCGGGACTTCGGGTTCAAGGCTGGCGGGGAGCGGGGCCGGAACGCCCAGTTGCGTGCTGCGGGGCCGGACGGCGCGCTGGCGGCGGCGCTGGACGGGGTCGCTTCGGTGGTGGATGACCTGGGCCTTTTCCCGTTCCGCCGGGCGTGATTGTTGCGGCGGGTTCCGGACTCGCGCGCAAGAAATCCGGGGGGTGCTGTCCGTCGGGATGGAAAACCCGGACAGGGGCGCGATCCGGCGTGTGCGGGGGCGCTCACAGTGGCCGCGAGCTGCGGATACCTCCGTCGATCATGCGATGTTCTTTCGGAGCGGAATGCCGGTTGGGCCGTTCGGGGAATTCGCGGGGCACGTCGTACCCGAGAATGAACGGCGGGTGCCGGGCGGGAGCTGCAATCTCCGGTCCGGGTCTTCAAGACTCGATTGAACGTCAATTCGATTGTAGGGACTTCGTATGAGTGTGCCGCGTCCGCGGCGGACGACGGCGAGCAGCAGCGTGCTGCCCGTTTCGGCCGTCGTCCTGGCGTTGGGTGTTCTGACCGCGGTCGTCGTTCTCGCCCTGGCCGGGGTGTCCACCGAGACGATCATCGCCCTGTCGAGCGCGGCGGTCTTCGCCGCGGCCGAGCTGACCAGACGGCTGGTCGCCGCCGTCGCCCGCGGACGCCGGCGCAGGTGAGCGTGCGCCATGGGACGGCACAAGAAGGCAGTGCCGGACGGTGCGTTCGCGGAACGGCTCGCCGTGTACCTGCGCGGCCTGCGGGAGCGCAGCGGCAAGACCTACGAGGCCATGGAACCCTTCTCCGTCGCGACCTTCTCGCGTGCGGACTCCGGTGCTTCCAGGCCGAGTTGGCGCGTCGTGGAGGCCTACGTACGGGCCTGCGGCGGACGGCCGTCGGAGCTGCGCAAGGCCGGCCGGCTGTGGCAGGAGACGCCCGCGAGCCAGCCGGCGGCGGACGCCCCGGCCGACGGCGCCCACGCCTGGCCCGAACCGGACACCCTGGTGGAGCCCCACCAGCTCGGCGAGGTCATGCGGATCGCGCGGAAGGCGTGCGGCGACCCGTCCTTGCGCGGCCTGGAGGTGCGGGCGGCGCAGCTGGGTGAACAGCTCTCCCGCAGTACGGTCAGCGACGCGCTGCGCAAGCGCGGCGGGCCGCAGTTGCGGACGTTCTGCGTCTTCATGCGGGTGATCGCGGACTATCCGGGGTCGCCGGCCGCCGGCTACCCGGCCCGGGTGTGGGCCGAGGCCTGGCACCGGGTGCAGC
>NZ_JBHZCY010000141.1:0-19645 GCF_042786665.1 Kitasatospora sp. NPDC059146
GTGCCGGGGAGCGCGGGCTCCCCGGCACCGGGCCGGGCCGTTCAGCCGAGCGTCTCCTCGACCGGCCGCCGGGGCGTCGCCGCACCGGGCGGGCCGTACCCGATCCGCAGCACCAGCTGGACGTGCGCCGGGCCGTCGGCCGGGTCGCGCAGCGCCCAGCGGAGGTCCGGCCACTCGAGCGCCTGGTGCCAGACCGTCAGCCGGACCCCGTGCACGGTGGCCAGCAGCCAGACCCTCTCCAGCGCCTGCCCGGCGCGCAGCCAGTCCAGCGGGCCGTCCCCGGGGGTGGTCAGGGTGCACAGCTGCGGCAGCGCCTCGAAGCGCCGCTCCGGCCCGACCGGCGGGGCGGGCGGCCCGCCGGGGGCCGTGGCGGAGCCCGGGCCGTACGGCGGGCGGCCGGCGTACCGGCGCATCGGGACCCTCGCGTCGCGGTCCAGGGAGCCGAGCGCCTCGTACGGGATGCCGTCGGTGCACTCCCCCGGCGGGCGCAGCCAGGCCCGGCTCTCCGCCACCCGGGCCGGGTCGTCCTCGCAACGGCGCTCCGCCTCGACGGTCAGCGCCAGCACCCGCCGGACACCGGCTTCCTCCAGCGCGGCCACCACGACGCCCTCCTCGGCGGCGGCGGTGAGCAGTTCGCCGAGCACCGCCTCGGGCACGTCCCGCTGGGCGAAGGGCTCGCGGCTGGAGCGGCGGGCGGCGACGGCCGGGCGGAGGTCGCGGCCGAAGGGCAGGCGTACGCGGGCCGGGGCGGAGAGGTCGAGCAGGGCCAGCAGGCCGGGCTCAGCGGGCTCCGGGAGCAGCCGGACCGCCGCCGTGCGGCCGAGGTGTCCGGCGGCCACCCGCAGGTTGAACACGGCGGCGCCGACCGCGATGTGCAGCGCCGCCCCGACCGGGTCGGCCAGCGGCAGCCCGCGGGAGGGGTCGGCGTGGACGGCGAGCCCGTGGCCGTCCGGGGTGGGCACGAAGTGCCAGGGCTGGCTGTTGTGCAGCGACGGCGCCGCGCCGCCCGCCGCGGCGAGCAGGCGCAGCCCCGCCGGGGTGAGCGCCGGGGTCGGAACCGGGGTCGGAACCGGGGTGCGCATCATGGCGATCAACTCCTCACGACCGTCCAGCGGTCGACGACTCGACCGCGGAGTCCTCGCTGCCTCCGAGCCTGCGCGCCGGGCCGCCGCGCGGGCCAGGGCCGAAAGCCCTTCCGCCGCCGGGGCGTCGGTCACCCGTGCGGGACGACCGCCACCGGGGCCTCGGCGTGGTGCAGTGCCGCGTGGGCGATCCGGCCGAGCCGGGGGCCGAGCTCGATCGGGCGGCGGCGCCGGCCCACGACCACCAGCCCGGCCCCGGCGGAGGCCTCCACCAGGCCGCGCGCGGCGCCCAGCCGGACGTCCTCGACCACCTCGACCGCCGGGTGCCGCTCGCGCGGCCCGGCCAGGGCGAGCGACAGCAGCTTCGCCTCCAGCGCCTCCAGTTGGGCGACCTCCCCCGCCGGCACGGCCCCGCCCGCGTAGCCGAACAGCGGCGGCAGGTCCCAGCCGTGCACCGCCCGCACCCGGGCGCCGCGCAGGGCGGCCTCCTGGAAGGCGAAGGCGAGCACCTCCTCCTCGGGCGCGTGGGCGTCCACGCCGACCACCACCTCGCCGGCTCCCTCCCCGGCCCCCTCGCCGCCGACCTCCCGCACCACGACCACCGGCGTGCCGCTGCGCCCGGCCACCGCCATGCTGACCGAGCCGAGCAGCAGCCCGGTGAAGCCGCCGCGTCCGCGCGAGCCGAGCACCAGCAGCTCGGCGTCGGCGGCGGCCGCCACCAGCCCGTCCACCGGGGCGTCCAGCACCGTGTCGGTCTGCACGGCGAGCTCCGGGTGGTGCCGGCGGACCGCGTCCGCGGCTTCGGCCAGGGTGCGCTCGGCGGCTGCCGGGAGGTCGTCGGGCTCGGCGTAGGAGGACACCCCGTCGGTCAGCCACGGCCAGGCGTGCACCAGCCGCAGCGCCGCCCCGCGCCGCCGCGCCTCCTCGGCCGCCCACTGGGCGGCGGCGGTGCTCGCCGGCGAGCCGTCGACCCCGGCCACCACGGTTGACGTCATGACGGTTCCTCCACTGTCTCGGCACCGGGGACGGTGCGTGACTGACGCCCCGTCCGCTCTGCTCCCACCCTGTCGCCCGCCGACGGCGCGCCGCCAGAGGCCGCAAGGCCCCCGCCCACAGGACGAAAGACCCCCGCCGAACAGTACGGGCGACCCCGGCCGCCACCCCGTCGACACCCGGGCACTACGGTGTGGACACGGAATACCCGCTGGTCGGACGGTCCCTGATCGGACCGGGCGGCGCGGGCCGACGGGTCGCGGTGCGAACGAGGAGGACAGCGGTGGGCGGAGCGGACGGCAGCGCGGCGGGCGGCGGCGCGCGGATGCCCCGGCTGCGCCTGGACGAGCTGCTGGAGGAGCTCCAGTGGCGGATCGACGCGGCGCGCGGCACCCAGAACCGGGTGCACAGCCTGCTGGAGGCGGTGCTGGCGGTCGGCCGGGAGCTGGACCTCGCCCAGGCGCTGCACCGGATCGTGGAGGCCGCCGTCGACCTGGTGGACGCCCGCTACGGCGCGCTGGGCGTGATCGGGCCGGACGGGCACACCCTGTCGCAGTTCCTGACGGTCGGTCTGTCCGAGGCGGAGATCGAGGAGATCGGCCCGCCGCCCTCCGGCCGGGGCATCCTCGGTGAGCTGATCCGCCACCCGCAGCCGCTGCGCTGCCCGGTGCTGTCCGAGCACCCGGCCTCGATCGGCTTCCCGGTCGGCCACCCGCCGATGCACACCTTCCTGGGGGTGCCGGTGCGGATCCACGGGGAGGTGTTCGGCAACCTCTACCTGACCGACAAGCGCGGCGGGCTGGACTTCGACGAGGACGACGAGGCGGTGATCTCCACCCTCGCGGTCGCTGCCGGGGTCGCGATCGACAACGCCCGGCTGTACGAGGAGGCCCAGCTGCGCCAGCGCTGGCTGCGGGCGAGCACCGAGATCACCCGCAGCCTGCTGTCGGGCGCGCCGCGCCTGGAGGTGGTCGAGCTGATCGCCCGCCGGGCCCGGGAGATCGCCGGGGCCGAGCTGGCGGACGTCTCGGTGGCGCTGGCCGGGCCGGAGGAGCGGGCGGAGGAGCTGGCGGTGGAGGTCGCGCTCGGCGCCGAGCCCGCCGCCCGGCTGGGGGTGACGGTGCCGGTGGACGGCACGCTCTCCGGCGCCGCGTACGCCTCCGGCTCCCCGGCCACCAGTGACGACCTGGCCGCCGACGCCCGCTTCCCGGCCGGTCCGGCGGGCCGCTTCGACGGGCTGGGCCCGGCCGTGGCGGTGCCGCTGGGCACCGGCCCCGGGTACGGGCGGGGTGTGCTGCTGCTGGCCCGGGCGCAGGGGCAGCCCGCCTTCGGGCCGGAGGAGACCGGCCCGCTGCTGGGCTTCGCCGACCAGGCGGCGCTCGCCCTGGAGCTGGCCGAACGGCGGCGCGACGCCGAGCAGTTGAACCTGCTGGAGGACCGCGACCGGATCGCCCGGGACCTGCACGACCTGGCGATCCAGCGGCTCTTCGCCACCGGGATGACGCTGCAGAGCGCGGGCCGGCTGATCGAGAGTCCGGCCGCCGCCGACCGGGTCGCCCGGGCGGTGGCGGACCTGGACGAGACCATCAAGATCATCCGTTCGACCATCTTCGGCCTGCGCGCCCACAGCGAACCGGACCGCGGCCTGCGCGCCCGCGCCACCCGGGTGGTCACCGAGGCCCAGGGGCCGCTCGGCTTCGCGCCCCGGCTCAGCCTGGAGGGGCTGCTGGACACCGACGTCCCGCAGGAGCTGGCCGAACACGTGGTCGCCGTGCTGGCGGAGGCGCTCAGCAACGCCGCCCGGCACGCCGGGGCCGGCCGGGTCGAGGTCAACCTGCGGGCGCTGGCCGGGCGGGTGGTGCTCACCGTCACGGACGACGGCACGGGCATCCCCGAGGGCGGGCGGCGCAGCGGGCTGCGCAACCTCGCCGAACGCGCCGCACGGGTCGGCGGGGCCTTCACCCACGGCCCGGCGGACGACGCGGGCGGCGGCACCCGGCTGGTGTGGGAGGCCCCGCTCGGGTCCTGAGCGTCGCCGCCCGGGCCCTGACCGGCGACCCCGTCCCCGGCGCGACCGGCGCCGCACCCCGCCGCGCCCGCCGCCGTACGGGGGAACTCCGCCGCGGCCCCGCCCCGTAGCGGCGCCGCCGCCCCGGGGCGCCCCTAGCCTGCTTCGCGTCCCCCGAGCGTTGCGCCGAGCCCCCGCCGTGCGCCCCGCCGAGCGTCGAGCACGAGGACGGCCGATGGCCCACGAGTCACCCGCGACCGCCACCCCGCCCCCGGGCACCGCCGAGGTGCCGTCCGCGCCGCCGCCCAGCGGGTCGGTGACGGCGCTGCGGCTCGCGGCGGCCGCCGCCGGCGCGCTGCCCGCGGTGGTGCTGCGGCTGGCCGGGATCCACCCCTCGCCGGTGCCGGCCATGCTGCTGTTCGGTCTCGGGGTGCTGTCGGCGGCGCTGCTGCTGATGTGGGCGGCGGAGACCGCCCGGGCGGACATCTCCGGGCCGCTGGCGCTCGCCCTGCTGGCCTTCATCGCGGTGCTGCCCGAGTACGCCGTCGACCTCTGGTTCGCCTACACGGCCGGCACCCGCCCCGAGTACGCCGCCTACGCGGCCGCCAACATGACCGGCGCCAACCGGCTGCTGGTCGGCGTCGGCTGGCCGCTGGTCGCGCTGGCCGCGTACCTGGCCGCCCGGCGCCGCGGCGTCGCCCCCGGGATCCTGCTGCGCGAGCACCGCCGGATCGACACCGCGTTCCTGGGGGCCGCCGGGCTGGTGGCCTTCGTGATGCCGGCGATGCGGCGGATCTCCTGGGTGCTCGCGGTGGTGCTGATCGCCTGGTACGCCTACTACCTGTTCCGGATCAGCCGGTGCAGCGAGACCGACGAGGAGGAGCTCGTCGGTGTCCCGGCCCGGCTGGCCCTGCTGCCGACGGCCCGCCGACGGCCCGTCACCGTCCTGGTGTTCCTCGCGGCCGCGGCCGTCGTCTTCGCCTGCGCCGAGCCCTTCGCCACCTCGCTGGTGGACGCCGGCTCCTCGCTCGGCATCGACCGCTTCCTGTTGGTGCAGTGGCTCGCCCCGCTGGCCTCCGAGGCCCCGGAGCTGATCGTCGCCGTGGTGTTCGCCTGGCGGCTGCGCGGCGACGACGGGCTGGGCGCGCTGCTCTCCAGCAAGGTCAACCAGTGGACGCTGCTGATCGGCTGCCTGCCGCTGGCCCACCTGCTGGGCGGCGGCCCGGCCTCGCTCCCCCTGGTCGAACGCCAGGTGGACGAGGTGCTGCTGACTGCCGCTCAGACCGTGCTGGCCGTCGTCCTCCTCCTCGACCTGCGGTTCCTGCCCTGGAAGGCCGCCCTGCTGCTGGTGCTGTTCGGCGTCCAGTTCGCCCTGCCCGGCGAGTCCTCCCGGCTGGTGCTCAGCTGGGTGTACCTGGGCCTGGCCCTGCCGTTGCTCGCCCTGCGGGTGCGCGAACTACCGCCCACCGTAAGGGCACTGGCCGGGCGGATCGCCGGCGACCCGCACTGAGTGGGGCGAACTGCCGTGCGGGCGGCGGACGGAGGAGCCCAGCGGGTGGGCGGTGAACTCCTCGGGGCGCCCGGGCGCACCGTCCTCACCCGAACGATTTCCCCGGTCGGGGGCGGTTCACAGTTCCACCACGGAGCCTTGGAAGAACACCCTCAACATCCATTGTCGCCACGCATGTTCGAAGGTAGAGTCGCCGTTCGCCGAGCACGGATGAGCAGTTCTCAGCGCATTTGGGGCGGGCATGTCAAATATTCACGGTTTCCCCCGGGTCGCCCCCGACCTACTTGACGTCCTCAGAGATATCGCACGTCGAAATCCCCGCCGTCCGGCGATCGTCCACCGCGGACCCGCCCCGACCCACGGCCGACTCCTGGAATCGGCGAACTCCCTGGCCACAGGCCCGGGATCGAACCCCGGCACGGTCGCCGTACGGGCCGTCCACGCACCGGAAACGGTGGTCGCACTCCTCGGCATGCCGACCGCCGGGGGCCACTGCCGCCCCGTCGACCCGGTATTCCCACCGGCCCGCCGACAGACCGTGGCGGCGGCCGCGCAGTGCCGTACGACGGTCTCCGCAAGCACCGGAGAAAGCCTTCAACTCGCAATCCGATTAGTGGAGTCACCGGAGCCGACCGCAGAGCCTTCGAAAAACCCCGGGGACCCCCCGGCGCTCCCGTCCACAGTGGCGCCGGAACAACCGGCCCGCATTCCCTCCACGCTTCACGACGGGTTCGACCGGGCAGCCGAAACCCGTCCTGACTTCCCATCAGGCCGTCCGAACCGCCGTCGAAACCCCCACCCCGGCCGGCCCGGGCCGACGCATCGCGGCCACCGCAGGAGCGAGGGCCACCTCGAACTCCACGCCCCGACAGGCTGATCGGGCCTCGGAGCCACCCTCACCACGCCTGACCCCGGAGCGGGCCGAGGCCGAGGTCCGCCCTGCGGCTGAGCCCCAACCGTTCCCCCGGCCGAGCCCCCACCGCCCCCGCTCCGCACCACACCCCTCACCACACCCAGGCGCCCGCCCGAGAGGCCGCGCGCCCGGCACCCCACGCCCGGAGACCGCCATCACCCCCGCCGCACCCCGAGGAGCCCGATGACCGCCCCCGCCCCGCCCGGCCCGCTGCGCCGGCTGTGCTGGATCTTCCCCGACCGGGAGTCCTCCCGGATGGCCGAGATGTGGCACGGCTTCTTCTGGGACCTCTATGCCGAGAGCGCCGCCGACCTCGGCCTGCGCTGGACCAGGCACGCCCCGGACGCCGTCAGCGTGGACGCCACCGGCCCCGGCCGCCCCCGGGTGTACGTCGACGACGAGGTGGTGACCCCCGAGGACACCCTCTTCATCACGGCGCTCTACTCGCTGCCGTACCAGTCGATGGACGTCTTCAACCAGTACGCCCTCTACGCGGTGCTCGAACAGGCCGGCTTCTACCTGCCGTTCCCCCCGCAGGTGTCGCTGATCGGCAACGACAAGCTGGCCACCCTGCTGTTCCTGGCCGACTCCCCGGTGCCGACCATCCCGACCGTGCGGATCGGCACCGGGCGGGACACCGCCAAGTACGGCTACGAGGTCGCGCTCGGGCGGATGACCTACCCGGCCATCGTCAAACCGGCCGGCTGGTGCGGCGGCGGCGGGATCAACCTGGCCCGCAACCCCGAGGAGGTGCGCGGCCTGGCCAGCCTGGCCCAGGGCGGCGACACCACCCTGGTGATCCAGCCCTACCTGGGCGACGGCACCATCGACTACCGGGTGTACGTGGTCGACGGCCGGCCGTACGCGGTGATGAAGCGCACCCCCGAACCCGGCTCCCCGGTCGCCAACGCCAGCCGCGGCGGGGGCATGGAGTTCCCCCCGGTGCCGCCCGAACTCGCCGCCGCCACCGCCTGGTTCGCCGAACGGCTGCCGATCCCGTTCTTCTGCGTCGACTTCCTGTACGACGGCGAGCAGTACTGGTTCTCCGAGCTGGAACCGGACGGCGTGATCGCCCCGGACCGCACCGACCCGCACCGCAGCCTGCAACGGGACGTCACCCGCGCCCGGTTCGCCGCCTACCGGGACGGCCACGCCAGGTGGCTCGCCGACGGCGCCCGCCCGCTCACCCTCGACACCGCGCCCCGCACCGGCCCCGTCCTCGCCCCCGTTCTCGTCCCCGCCCCTGCCCCCGCCTTCCGGACGGACCCCCGATGACCGCCTTCTCGCTGTCCCCCGAGGCCGCCGCGCCCCGGCTGCACGTGGCCCGTCGCACCCTGGACCGGCTGCGCAGCGTGCCCGCGCTGGCCCCGCACTACCCCGCGCACCTCGACGCCGACTCCCTCGACGCGCTCGCCCAGCTCCCCCCGCTGGCGAAGGTCGACCTCAACACCGCCCTCGCCCACCTGGAGCCGACCGCCGAGCAGTCCGCGACCTGGCTGTTCCAGAGCGGCGGCAGCACCGGCGCCCCCAAGGTCGGCTACGCCCCCACCGGCTTCTACATGGCCGGGGTGCACGCCCACTGGCAGCCGCTCGACCGCACCGACCTCTTCGTCAACGCCTGGGGCGCCGGACGGATGTGGGGCGCCCACTTCCTCGCCGCCGCCCTCGCCGACCTCTCCGGCTGCCGGATCATCGCCCTCGGCTCGGTCGCCAAGGACGAGTACGGCGCCTGGCTGGAGCTGCTGGCCGCGCGGCGGGTGACCGCCATCGGCGGCACCCCCAGCGTGCTGCGGCTCTGGTTCGCGCACGCCAGGTCCGCCGGCATCCGGCTGCCCGCGCTGCGCAAGGTGCTCTGGCTCGGCGAGGCCTGGCAGCCCCAACTGGACGCCGACCTCGCCGAGGTGGCCCCCGAGGCGCGGCGCTGGGGCATGTTCGGCAGCACCGAGACCTGGGTGGTGGGCACCAACACCCCGGACTGCCCGGCCGAGGTCTTCCACCCGCTGCCCCACCAGCTGGTGCACGCCGACCCCGGCGGACTGCTGGACTTCACCGCCCTCGACCCGGAGATGCTCAACCCGGTGCTGCGCTACCGCACCGGCGACGCGGGCGAGTTGACCGACTGCCCGTGCGGGCGCCCCGGGCCGGCCATGCGGGTGCTGGGCCGGCGCGACAGCGTCGTCCAGGTGCGCGGCCTCGGCCTGGACGTGGACGAGCTGATCGAACGGGCCGAGCGCGCCCCGGGCGTGGCCCGGGCCCAGGTGGTGCTCACCGAGCGGGACGGCCGGGCGAGCGGCGTGGACCTGCTGGTGGTGACCGCCGGCGCCGCGGCGGTACCGGACGTCGAGCGGCTGCGCACCGAGCTGTTCACCGCGACCTGCACCCTCGGCACCGCCTTCCAGCACGACCCGTGGGCCTTCCGGGTGCGCCCGGTGGACGAGCTGGTCAGCAACGGCCGCACCGGCAAGACCGCCGCCCTGGTCGTCCGGGAGGAGTCGTGACGGCCGACACCACCCCGGCGAAGCGCGCCCCGGCGCCGCTCGGGCGGAGCTTCTCGCTGTTCTGGGCCGGACAGACCGTCAGCCTGGTCGGCGACAAGGTCACCGTCTTCGTCGTCCCGACCCTGATGATCTTCGTGCTGCACGCCTCCGCCCTCCAGGTCGGCGTGGTCGCGATGGCCCAGTACCTCGGCATCCCGCTGCTCGGGCCGGTCGCCGGGGTGCTGGTCGACCGCTGGGACAAGCGCCGCACCATGCTCGTCTGCGACCTGGTCCGGCTGGCCGCCGTCGCCGCGATCCCGCTCGCCCACGCCCTGGGCGCGCTCTCCACCCCGCTGCTGTTCGGCTGCGTGGCCGTCATCAGCGGCGCGACCATCTTCTTCAACGTCGGCTACCTCGTCGCCGTCCCCGCCGTCGTCCCCGAGGACGGCATGGTCCGCGCCTACTCCCGGCTGGAGGGCAGCGGTTCGGTCGCCGAGGTCGCCGGGCCGTCCGTCGCCGCGGCCCTCTACAGCGCGCTCGGCGTGGCCGCCCTGCTGGTCGACGCGGCCAGCTACCTGGTCTCGGCGGCCTGCTTCCGCCGCATGCGCCCCTGGGGCGAGCGGACCGTCGAGGAGGGCTCGATCCGGGAGCGGCTGACCCGCGGCTTCCGGCTCAACTGGGCCGACCCGGTGCTGCGCCGGGTGGTGCTGGCGGCCGTGGTCCTCAACTGCGGCGGGCCGGTGTACGTCACCGTGCTGCCCGTCCTCGCCTACCGCGGCCTGGGCGTGCAGGTCGGCGTGTTCGGCGCGGCCATGTCGGTCGCCGCGCTCGGCGCCCTGCTCGGGGCCGTGGTCGCCCCCCGGCTCTCCCGCCGGTTCGGCCTCGGCCGGACGATGGCCTGGTCGCTGCTGCTGCACTGCCTGGTCGGCCTCGGCGTGCTCGCCGCGCCCGCACTGCCGCCCGGCCCGGTGATCGCCGTGACCATGGGCTGCTACGGCTTCTTCATGTCCTGCATCAACGTGTGCAGCGCCCCCGTCCGGCAGTCCCGGATGTCCGCGCGCAACCAGGGCGTGATGCACGCCGCCTTCCGGACCGTCACCTGGGGTGTGATCCCGCTCGCCGCGCTGGTCGGCGGACTCGCCGTCTCGCTGCTCACCGGACCGCTCGGCGTCCTGGACGCCGCCCGCCTCACCATGGCCGCCGGCACCCTGCTGGCCGCCTGCTCCTTCGTCCCCGCGCTCGGCCTCCAGCCGCTGCTGGACACCGCCGAGCGCACGAAGGGCACGGCCGCGGTCCCGGCGGAGGCGGTCCCGGCGGAGGAGCCGACGTGAACGACACCGAACCCGTCGACCCCACCGGCCGGGTCCTGCTGATCACCGGCACCTCCTCCGGCATCGGCCTGGCCACCGCCCTCGCCGCCGCCCGGGCCGGCTACACCACCGTCGCGACCCTGCGCGCACCCGAGCGCGCCGGGCCGCTGCGGGCCGCCGCCGAGGCCGCCGGGGTCACCCTGGACGTCCACCGGCTGGACGTCACCGACCCCGGCTCGGTCACCGACTGCCTGGCCGCCGTGCACCGGCGGTACGGGCGGCTGGACGCCGTCGTCAACAACGCGGGCGTCTCCAACTCCGACCCCACCCTGGAGATGTCCACCGACGCGGCGCTGCGCGCCAACCTGGACGTCAACTTCTTCGGCGTCGCCACCGTCAGCCGGGCCGCGCTGCCGCTGCTGCGCGCCGCCGGCGGCCGCCTGGTCACCGTCGGCAGCGTGCACGGCGTGGTCGGCCAGCCCTTCAACGAGGCGTACTGCGCGGCGAAGTTCGCCGTCGAGGGCTTCCTGGAGGCGCTCGCCCCGGTCGCGGCGGCGCACGGGGTCCGGGTCTCGGTGGTGGTGCCGGGCTTCGTCCCGGACACCGGGTTCGGCGTCTTCCCCGACGTCAACCGGGCCACCCTGCACGCCGCCTCCGGCCCGTACGCGGACACCTTCGCCGACTACCTCGACTGGGTCGGCGGCCCGGGCTGGGAGTCGGCCGGCCAACCCGCCCGGGAGGTCGCCGAGGTCGTGCTCCGCACCCTGCGCGAGCCGCGGCCGCCGTTCCGGGTGCCCGCCAACGCCTGGGCCGCCGACTACCTGGCGGCCAAGCTCGCCGACCCCGACGGCTCCGCCGTCCAGACCCTCGCCCGCGGCTGGCTCGGACGGCCCGCGGCCACCACCGACTGAGCCCCGTCCGCCCGCTGCCCGCCGCCCGACCGGCGTCCCGACCCTCCTCCCGACCCACGGAGTCCCGCCCATGCCCGCCAAGCCCCTGGCCGAGCTGATCCGCTTCGCCCGCGCCCACTCACCCTTCTACGCCGAGCTCTACCGGGAGCTGCCCGAGGGCGCCGACCGGCTCGACCAGCTCCCGGTGATCGACCAGACCGCCTTCTGGGCCGCCAACACCTGGCCCGACAACCGCGTGCTGACCGGCCCGCTCACCGACGCCGGCGTCTACAAGACCGGCGGCACCACCGGCGTCCCCAAGTTCTCCCCCTGGACCCGCGCCGAACACGCCGACTCGGTCACGGCCTTCGGCGCCGGCCTGGTCCGGGCCGGCCTGCGGCCCGGCCACCGGGTGGCCAACCTGTTCGTCGCCGGCGAGCTCTACGGCGGCTTCCTCTACATCGAGAACGCCCTGCACCACGCACCGGTCGACAACGTGCGCCTCGGCGTCGGCGGCGCCGCCCCGGACAGCTACATCGCCGACCTGATCACCGGCTTCGGCGTGCACGTCCTGGCCGGCGAGCCGATGAAACTCAGCGCCGTGGCCGAGTGCCTGGTCGCTCGCGGCGAACGCGCCGACGGCGTCGAACTGCTGCTGTTCGGCGGCGACCTGCTCTTCGCCGACCTGCGCCCGCTGCTCGCCCGGGCCTTCCCCCGCGCGGCCGTCGCCTCGGTCGGCTACGCCTCCAACGACGCCGGCCTGGTCGGCGCGCCCGTCCCCGGCGACGACGTCCGGGTGCACGAGGCCTTCGCCGACCGCACCGTGGTCGAGCTGCTCGACGAGGTCACCGGCGAGCCCGTCACCACCCCCGGCACGCCCGGCCGCGTCGTGGTCACCAACCTGTTCCGGACCCTGATGCCGATCCTGCGCTACCCCACCGGCGACCGCGCCGCCTGGGTCGACGGCGAGTGCCGACGCTTCCGCCTGCTCGGCCGCACCAGCGAGGGCGCCCGGGTCGGCACCGTCACCCTGCCCACCGAGGAGATCCGCAGCGTGCTGGTCGCCGCCGACCCGGACCGGCACATCGCCGGGATGCAGCTGGTGCAGCGGCGTTGGGACGGCCGCGACGGGGTCATCCTGCGGCTCGGCCACATCGGCCAGCCGCCGCCCGCCGACCTCGCCGACCTGTCCGACCGGCTGGTCGACGCCGTCCACCGGGCCCTGCCGCTCTACCCGTCCGAGGCCGCCCTCGGCAGCATCCACCCCCTCACGGTGGAGTGGGTGCCGCGCTCGGAGCTGGTCACCAACCCGCGGACCGGCAAGCTCCAGCAGGTCCTGGACGAGCGGCCCCGGGAGTAGGGAACGGGGGGTGGATGATGACGCACTGTCAGCACCCTGCCGGTGGCCCGCCGGTGCTGTCAGCGGTCTGTCCGCGTCCTGTGGGTGGCGCTGCCCAGTCTGGTCCACGACAGCAGCGCCGAACCCACCGGAGGCACCACCGTGACCACCACCGTGACGACCACCCCCCTTCCGCTCGACTCCCCGGCGCACCCCGGCGCCACCGGACCCCGGGCCTCGGTCCTGGTCTCCGGCGCCGGCATCGCCGGCACCGCACTCGCCTACTGGCTCCAGCGCTACGGCTTCCGCGTCACCGTCGTGGAGCGCGCCCCCGGACTGCGCGGCGGCGGTCAGCCCGTGGACATCCGCGGCAACGCCCTGGAGGTCGTCGACCGGATGGGCCTGCTCGCGGAGGTCCGGTCCCGCCGGACCGGCCTGCGCGGCATGTCCCTGGTCGACGGGGACGGCCGCGAGCTGCACCGCACCACCGAGTGGACGGCCAGCGGCGGCCCGGTCGGCGGCCCCGACGTGGAGATCCTGCGCGACGAACTGGCCGAACTGATCGCCGGAGCCGCCGGGCCGGGCATCGAGTACCGCTTCGACGACAGCATCGACACCCTCGTCCAGCACGGCGACGGCGTCCAGGTCCGCTTCCGCAGCGGCGAGGAGCGCTCCTTCGACCTGGTCGTCGGCGCCGACGGCCTGCACTCCCGGACCCGCCGCCTGGTCTTCGGCCCCGAGGACGACTACCTGCACCCCGTCGGCGGCTACGTCGCCGGCTGGACCGTCCCCAACCACCTCGGCCTCGACCGCTGGGAGATCGCCCACGAGGGCGCGGACGGCCACGGCTGCCTGGTGATGACCGTCCGCGACAACACCGAACTGCGGGTCTTCGTCACCTTCTCCACCGACGAACCGCTCGACCGGATGCTGCCCCGGGACCGCGCCGAGCAGCGCGAGCTGGTCGCCGGGCGCGCCGCCCGACTGCGCTGGGAGGTGCCGCGCTTCCTGGCCGGGATGTGGGAGACCGAGGCCTTCCACTACGACGTCGTGGCCCAGATCCGGATGGACCGCTGGTCCCACGACCGGGTCGCCCTGCTCGGCGACGCCGGGTACTGCTGCTCCCCGTTCACCGGCCAGGGCACCAGCGTGGCGCTGACCGCCGCCTACGTCCTGGCCGGGGAACTCCACGCGGCCGGCGGCGACCATCGCACCGCCTTCCCCGCCTACGAGCGGCGGTTGCGCGACCACGTCGCGGCCAACCAGGCCATCCTCGACCTGACCCGCGACCGCTACGGGGCCGACGCCTCGCTGCTCGGCGGCCCGGACGCCGACGGCGCCCCCGGCTTCGACCGGCCCGGCATGGAACTGGAGGCGGCCTTCCGGGCCGCCACCGCCTTCGACCTGCCCGACTACGCCTGAACTCCCGGTACCAGGACGGCTAGAGCAAACAGCGGCCGATCACCAGTTCCGGCCGGATCCGGATCCGGACCACGTCCGGGGCGGTCGCCGTCCCCGGGCGGACCTGGGCACGGCCGAGGACGGTGACGAACCAGCCGGAGCCGTCCCGGCCGTCCACCTCGTCGGCCTCGAAGGCGATCACCGCGCCGTCCACCGCCCGGGCCAGCTCGGAGTCGGCGGGCGCGGAGACCAGCACGCCGCCGGGCGCCAACCGGAAGGTCACCGGCAGGACGGCCGGGAGGGCGTCGACGGTGTAGACGACCCGCCCGACGGGGGCCCGGCCCAGCAGCTGCAGCGCCCGCCTCCGGTCGAGCTCGCGGGGGCCGGACGGGTTCGAGCGGTGGACGGGGTCGGACGGCGCGGGCCGGGGGGACGGGACGTGATCGCGGTTCATGCGAGCGATGCTCACCCGGGGCCGGGCCCGGTCACGAGGGCCGATGGTCCCGCCGAGGGGCCCGCCCGGGCGGGTCGTCAGCCCCGGGGCGGGTCGTCAACCCCGGCCGTAGCGCAGCGGCGAGGACGGCGCGGCGGCCGACTGCCGCAGCTCGGTGGCGATCAACGCCGCCTGCACCCGCCGCTCCACCCCGAGCTTGGCCAGCAGCCGGGACACGTGGTTCTTCACCGTCTTCTCCGCGAGGTAGAGCCGCTCACCGATCTGCCGGTTGGTCAGGCCCTCCCCGATCAGCGCCAGCACCTCCTGCTCGCGCGCCGTCAGCGCCGGTCCGGCGGTCACCGGCCGGGCGGGCTCGGCGTCGCTGCGCAGCCGGTTCAGCAGCCGGGTCGCCGCGCCGGGGTCGAGCATCGACCGGCCGGAGGCCACGGTACGGACGGCGGCGACCAGGTCGGTGCCGCTGATCTGCTTCAACACGTACCCGGCGGCGCCCGCCATCACGGCGTCCAGCAGCGCCTCCTCGTCGTCGAAGGAGGTCAGCATCAGACAGGCCAGGTCGGGCATCCGCGACCGCAGTTCACGGCAGACGGAGACCCCGTCGCCGTCCCCGAGCCGGACGTCCAGCACCGCCACGTCGGGCCGCAGCGCGGGCACCCGGACGAGGGCCTGCTCGGCCGTCGCGGCCTCCCCGACGACCTCCAGGTCCGGCTCGCCGTCCAGCAGGTCGTGCACCCCGCGGCGCACCACCTCGTGGTCGTCCAGCAGGAACACCCGGACCGGCGCCGAAGCCCCGACGCCCTCCACCTCGGTCGCCATCACGCGGTTTCCACCTTCGTCACCCCCGCACACTCCCGGCGGGGCCCACCGCATCATCCCCCGCCGCCCCGCGGCGGCCCAGGGCCCAACGGCCCCATTCGCCCGTCACCGTCACCGTCCTCGGCTCCGTCCCCCGTCCCTCCGCCGTCCCGGGACGTCCCGCGCTGGTGGGACGTCCGGCCCGCTGTTTGGCTGATGACCGCCCGCCCGGACTCCGTACCGGGCCGATCGGAGAAGGAACCCCGTGATGCGGACGAAGCTCGCCCTCAGGACCACCCTGGCCCTCGCCACCGCGGCCGTGACCCTCGCCCTGGCCGCCCCGGCCCAGGCCTCGACCGGCGCCTCCTACATCGGCGACGGCTACCCGAACGGCTACAACTCCGTCCACTGCGTGCAGACGATCCTCAACGACTGGGTCGCCAACGTCGTGGGCGACTCGGGCGCCCGGGTGCAGGAGGACGGCATCTGGGGCCCGAAGACCAAGGCCCTGGTGGTCCGCTACCAGACGGTCCAGAGCCACAGCAACCCGAGCGTCGTCCCGGACGGCATCGTGGGCAGGATCACCGGCGACATCATGATCTACAGCAACACCCAGCCCTGCTACAAGTACATCCCGACCATGTACTGATCCCACCGGACCCGTCCGGCCCGTGCCGCCCCCTTCCGGCACGGGCCGGACGCCGTCGTCGGCAGCGCGGTCCCGACGACCGCTCAGCGCTCCCGGCGGACGACCGCTCAGCGGCCCTGCCGCCGGGCGTTCCCCAGGCCCACCAGCAGGAAGGCCAGCGCCACGCCCGCCCCGCCGACCGCCGCGAGGGCCGCCTTCGCGGCCGACCCGCCGCCGTCGGTGAGCAGGATCGACACCGCGGCCGGCACGGCCACGGCGGTGCCCACCAGCAGCCAGCCCGCCAGGGCGACGGCCGACGGGCGGCCGCCCCGCGGCACCGGCCCGGCGTCGAGCGCCGCCCAGTGGGCCGCGGTCTCCCGCCGCTCCCCGCGCCGGTCCCGCAGCGCCCGCACCCGTAGGACCGTGCCGCCGACCAGCCCGGCGAGGGCGACCTGGGCGGCGGGGCGCCAGTCGGGCCAGGCGAGCAGCAGTCCGCCGGCCAGCGCGAGCGCGGCCCACCAGAGCACGCAGGCGGCCGCCGCGGTGCGGGTGGAGCGGGGCCGGTCGGCGCCGGCCTGGAGGTCGGCGATGGCGGGCAGGTACCAGACGCAGCCGCTCGCGGTGAGCGCGGCGGTGCCGATGGCGAGGACGGTGTGGGTCATGGCCGGCCTTCCGGTGTCGCAAGGGGAGTGACGGAGGGTGGGAGGAGGAGCCGTCCCCGCCCGCCCGGGGGTAGCGACGCGGGCGGGGACGGCGTTCGGGGGAGCTGGGAGTGCCCTGTGGACCGGGCCTCAGCCGTCGAGGGACGAGGCCCGGGCCCGTTCCGCCCGGCTCAGCGGCCGGTCGTACTTCACCGGCTCCACGTCGCCCAGGTGCGTCGCCGGCTTCCCGCTGTGCACCAGGACGTCCCGGGCCGCGATGTCCGGGTGGTGGAGGTCGAAGGCGGGGGATTCGGAGCGGATCCGGGGCAGCTTGACGAAGTTGTGCCGGGGCGGCGGGCAGGAGGTGGCCCACTCCAGCGAGCGGCCCCAGCCCCACGGGTCGTCCGAGGTGACCTTCTCGCCGTACTTGGCGGTCTTCCAGACGTTGTAGAGGAACGGCAGGATCGACAGGCCGAGCAGGAACGACCCGATGGTCGAGACGGTGTTCAGGGTGGTGAACCCGTCCGAGGCCAGGTAGTCGGCGTAGCGGCGCGGCATGCCCTCGGCGCCGAGCCAGTGCTGCACCAGGAAGGTCGCGTGGAAGCCGACGGTGAGCGTCCAGAAGGTGATCCGGCCGAGCCGCTCGTCGAGCTTCTTGCCCGTCATCTTGGGCCACCAGAAGTGGAAGCCGGCGAACATCGCGTACACCACCGTGCCGAACAGCGTGTAGTGGAAGTGGGCGACGACGAAGTACGAGTCGGAGACGTGGAAGTCGATCGGCGGGGCGGCGAGCAGCACGCCCGTCAGCCCGCCGAACAGGAAGGTGACCAGGAAGCCGACCGTCCAGAGCATCGGCGTCTCGAAGCTCAGCGAGCCCTTCCACATGGTGCCGACCCAGTTGAAGAACTTCACACCGGTCGGGACCGCGATCAGGAAGGTCATGAAGGAGAAGAACGGCAGCAGCACCTGCCCGGTGACGTACATGTGGTGCGCCCACACCGTCACGGACAGACCGGCGATCGCGATGGTGGCCGCGATCAGGCCGGAGTAGCCGAACATCGGCTTGCGGCTGAAGACCGGGATGATCTCCGACACGATGCCGAAGAACGGCAGCGCGATGATGTACACCTCGGGGTGGCCGAAGAACCAGAACAGGTGCTGCCACAGCATCGCCCCGCCGTTGGCGGGATCGAAGACGTGGGCCCCGAACTTGCGGTCCGCCTCCAGGGCGAACAGCGCGGCGGCCAGCACCGGGAAGGCCAGCAGGACCAGCACCGAGGTCAGCAGGACGTTCCAGACGAAGATCGACATCCGGAACATCGTCATGCCCGGAGCGCGCATGCAGATGATCGTGGTGATGAAGTTGACCGCACCGAGGATCGTGCCGAAGCCGGAGAAGGCCAGACCCATGATCCACATGTCGCCGCCGACGCCGGGCGAGTGCACCGCGTCCGACAGCGGGGAGTAGGCGAACCAGCCGAAGTCGGCGGCGCCGTTCGGGGTCACGAAGCCCGCCACCGCGATGGTCGAACCGAAGAGGTACAGCCAGTACGCGAACATGTTCAGACGCGGGAACGCCACGTCCGGGGCGCCGATCTGGAGCGGCATGATCCAGTTCGAGAAGCCCGCGAACAGCGGCGTCGCGAACATCAGCAGCATGATCGTGCCGTGCATCGTGAACGCCTGGTTGAACTGCTCGTTCGACAGGATCTGGGTCCCGGGACGAGCCAGCTCGGCGCGCATGACCAGGGCGAGGATGCCACCGATCAGGAAGAAGGCGAACGACGTGCCCAGGTACAGGGTGCCGATCGTCTTGTGGTCAGTGGTGGTCAACCACTTGATGATGGTCGAACCCGGCTTGCGGGTCCGCTGCGCCCCGACCGTGACGGCCTCGGCGCCCCCGCCGGCCGCGGCGGGCTCGTTGAGGATGGTCACTTCTCTTCACTTCCCATGCTGATGAGGCCGGAAGGCACCGCACCGTTCTGGCCCTTGGCGCGGAGCTCAGCCAGGTGCTTGTCGTAGTCGGCACGGTCGACGACCTTGACGTTGAACAGCATGCGCGAGTGGTCGTAACCACAGAGTTCGGCGCACTTGCCCATGTAGTCACCCTTGACGGTCGGGGTGACCTCGAACTTGTTCACCACGCCCGGTACGACGTCCATCTTCATCATGAAGTTGACGGGCCAGAAGTCGTGGATGACGTCCCGAGAGGTGAGCCGGAACTGCACCGTCTCGTTGACCGGCAGCCAGAGCGTCGGGACCACCTTGGGCGTACCGACTTCGTACGCGGCGTCCTTGTTGGCCGGGTCGGGGGTCTCGGTGTTCTCGTAGTTGAACGCCCAGCTCCACTGGAAACCGACCACGTTGACGTAGTGCTGCGGCTTCGCGGAGACATGCGTCAGCTTCGACTCGTCGCGGGCGACGAAGTAGAAGAGGACCGAGACGATGATGATGGGGACCGCGGTGTAGAGCGCCTCGATGGGCACGTTGTACCGGGTCTGCGGGGGGATCTCCACGCCGGTGCGCTTGCGCCGGTGGAAGATCACGCTCCAGATGATCAGACCCCACATCAGTACGCCGACCACCAGCGCCGCGATCCAGGAGCCCTGCCACATCTGGAGGACCATGGGTCCTTCCTTCGTGACCGGACTCGGGAGGCCAAGCCTGGGGAGGTCGTTGGCCGAGCAGCCGGTGGCGGTCGCGATGACGAGGCCCAGTGCCAGCGCCTGAGGCAGCTTCCGCCGCATCGTGCGCCGCGGCGAGCGGTCGGAGCCGTTGGGACTCACGTAGCGCCTTCCCGAAGTCTCGCCCGCCTTCGCGTCGCACCGGGAGGGGAGTGTGAGCCCCTCCGGCGACCCGTCCACGGGCACGGTTTGAATGCTTATGCGGGCCAAACCCTACTCCAGCCTTATGCGCTCCTGACGGGCAGCCCCCGGTAACGCGCCGCCCGGTCGCCCGATCAGGCCCGGCAGGCGCTGCGCTGCAGGTCATCCCAGGCATTCGAGGCCCGTACGCCCGATCGGGGGACGCCAGGAGGCCAGCTGGAAGAGTGGCCCTCTTACCAGCCCAAAGCCGGACATCCACGGCACTTGACTGACTGTCCGCCATGTCGGCGTCGCACGTCCCCACCGCACAGACGGCTGTGGCTCCTGCGCACCGGTGCCCGGTCGCAGGAGCCACAGCCGACGCACCCCCCGCAGGTGACAG
>NZ_JBHZCY010000141.1:19655-24199 GCF_042786665.1 Kitasatospora sp. NPDC059146
GCCCCCCCCGACCTCGGGGGTGGGGCGGCGGCCAGCGGGTGCGGGGTGGCGGCGGCCACAGCCGACTCACGCCACTCTGGTCACAGGCCCCACATCTGGTTCGCCTGCATGTTGCCGCACGGCCACTGCCTCACCGGCGCGCCCCAGGCCTTGCTCCAGTCCCCGACCTCCATGCACATACCGCTGTTCTTGTTCCTCAGCTCAATCCAGCGACCATCGGTGTTACCGACAACCCACTGCTGGTTGGCCTGATTGGTGCCGCAGGGCCACTGACGGATCTGGGCACCGGCCTGCGTGCTCCAGTCGGCCACTTCCAGGCACATACCGCTGTTCTTGTTCTTCAGCCAGAAACCGTTCGGGTAATTGTTCTGGTCGAAGTACCAGCCCTGATTGGTCTGGGCATCACCACAGGGCCACTGGTCCGCCGGGGCGCCTGCGTCGGTACGCCACCCGCCGATCTCCAGACAGTAGCCGCTGTTCTTGTTCAGATAGGCGTCCTTGGGCCCGGCCGCCGAGGCCGGCTGGGTGAAGGCAAGCATAAAGAGGGCGGATATCGCGGCCACAAGGCCGATCCGCTTTCCCTTCGAGAACTGGGCAATCACGTCGAGCTTTCCTTTCCGAGGTCTCTCGATAAGGAGGCAGCCCTCGCCGCAGACGCAACCGGCCCACCCCCTTGAACCGCGACGACCGTACCAGCACGAACCGACGCTCCGTCAATTCCGTTTCCCGACCAGTGGTCCACTCCTCCGCTGCATCGCTCGATTCAGGCCACGTCGGGGAAGCCGGGGTGCTCGGCCTCCCTCCCGCACGGCCCTCTGCACCGTCGCTGAGGTTCAATGGCCCCGTGTACTTCGACGTGGCCTCGACAGCCCCTCTGCACCCCGTCGCGCGGCAGGCCCTGACCGCCGCCCTGGACGAGGGCTGGGCCGATCCGGCCCGGCTGTACCGCTCCGGCCGGCAGGCCCGGATGCTGCTGGACGCCGCCCGCGAGACGGTCGCCGCCGTCCTGGGCGCGCGGCCCGACGAGATCTCCTTCACCGCGAGCGGGACGCAGGCCGTCCAACTCGGGCTGCTGGGCGCCCTGGCCGGGAACCGCAGGCGCGGCGGGCACCTGGTGCACTCCGCGGTGGAGCACTCCAGCGTGCTGCACGTCGGCGAACGCCACGAGGCGGGCGGCGGCGAGGTCTCGGTGGCCCCGGTGGACCGCACCGGGCGGGTGGACCCGCGGGCCTTCGGCGCCCTGCTGCGGACCGACACCGCGCTGGCCGCGCTGCAGAGCGCCAACCACGAGGTGGGCACCGTCCAGCCGGTCGGCGAGGTGGCCGAACTGTGCGCCGCGGCCGGGGTTCCGCTGCTGGTCGACGCCGCACAGAGCGCCGGACGGATGGACGTCCCGGCGGGCTGGTCGCTGCTGACCGCGAGCGCCCACAAGTGGGGCGGACCGCCCGGGGTCGGCGTCCTCGCCGTGCGCAAGGGCGTCCGGTACGCCTCGCCGCTGCCGGCCGACGAGCGCGAGGGCGGGCGGGTGCCCGGCTACGTCAACGTCCCGGCGATCGTGGCCGCGGCCGCCTCGCTGCGCGCCGTCCGGGCGGAGGCCGAGCGGGAGAACGCCCGGCTGCACGCCCTGGTGGAGAGGATCCGCGGCCGGGTGCCGCAGCTGGTGCCCGAGGTCGAGGTGGTCGGCGACCCGGTGCGGCGGCTGCCGCACCTCGTCACCTTCTCCTGCCTGTACGTGGACGGCGAGGTGCTGCTGACCGAGCTGGACCGGGCGGGCTTCGCGGTCTCCTCCGGCTCCTCCTGCACCTCCTCCACCCTGACGCCGAGCCACGTGCTGGCCGCCATGGGCGTGCTCACCGAGGGCAACGTCCGGGTCTCGCTGCCGTACGGGACGGCCGAGGCCGACGTGGAGCGCTTCCTCGGCGTGCTGCCGGACGTGGTCGCCGGGGTCCGCGCCCCGCTCGGGCTGGACCTGCCGGCGCCGGCGGCCGACGCCGGGCCACTGCTCGTGATCGACGCGCTCGGCAAGCGGTGCCCGCTGCCGGTGATCGAGCTGGCGAAGCGGATCGGCGAGGTGCCGGTGGGCGGCACCGTCGCCGTGCTGGCGGACGACGAGGCGGCCCGGCTGGACGTCCCGGCCTGGTGCGGGATGCGCGGTCAGGAGTACGCCGGGGAGGCCCCGGCCGCCGACTACGGCGGCGACCGGGGCTCGGCCTACCTGGTGGTGCGCCGCTCCTGAGGGGCGGACCACCAGGGCCCGGCCGCTAGACCAGGTGGGTGCGGATCTCCGCGGCGGCCTCGGCCCCGTAGGCGTCCTCGATCCGCTTCAGGAAGGCGGCCGGACGCAGGTCGTACTCCTGGGTGCCGACGGTCTCGATCACCAGGGTGGCGAGCATGCAGCCGAGCTGGGCGGCGCGCTCCAGGTCGAGGCCCCAGGACAGCCCGGACAGGAAGCCGGCCCGGAAGGCGTCCCCGACGCCGGTCGGGTCGACCTTGGCCTCCTCGGCCGGGCAGCCGACCACGATCGGGGCCTCGCCCTTGCGCTCGATCCGGACGCCCTTGCTGCCCAGGGTGGTGACCCGGGTGCCGACGCGGGTGAGCAGCTCCTCGGCGTCCCAGCCGGTCTTGGTCTCGATCAGCGCGGCCTCGTACTCGTTGGTGAAGAGGTACGAGGCGCCGTCCACCAGCTCGCGGATGTCCTCGCCGTCCAGACGGGCCAGCTGCTGGGAGGGGTCGGCGGCGAAGGCGTAACCGCGGGTGCGGCACTCCTGGGTGTGGCGGACCATGCCCTGGGGGTCGTCGGCGCCGACCAGGACGAGGTCGAGGCCGCCGACGCGGTCGGCGATCGGCTTGAGCTCGATGTTGCGGGCCTCGGCCATGGCACCGGTGTAGAACGAGGCGATCTGGTTGTGGTCCTCGTCCGTGGTGCACATGAAGCGGGCGGTGTGCCGGGTCTCGGAGATGTGGACGGAGTTGCAGTCCACGTTGTTGCGCTCCAGCCAGCTGCGGTACTCGGCGAAGTCCGCGCCGGCGGCACCGACCAGGATCGGCCGGAGCCCGAGCACGCCCATGCCGAACGCGATGTTCGGCGCGACGCCACCACGGCGGATGTCCAGGGCGTCGACCAGGAAGGACAGCGACACGGTGTGCAGCTGCTCGGCGACGAGCTGGTCGGCGAACCGACCGGGGAACGTCATCAGGTGGTCGGTGGCGATCGAGCCGGCGACGGCGATACGCACGGGGGTCTCCTCAGGATGGCAACAGGGCCAGCGGGGGCGAATGAACCCACTCACGGTACCCGTCCGGCACGGCACGCCAGCAAGAGTCCCGCAAGCTGCCGGTCGCCTTCCCCGCCATGGTGGCACCCCGGACCCCCCAACGTGTACTACCTCCGGGTAGCACTGGTGGGCCCACCGGGCCGGGCCTAGGGTCGGCCCCATGGAGCCCTGCCGCGATCGGTCGGGGCCCGTCGACGACCGTGGCGATGCGGCCACGGCCCTTGATCGGAGCGATGCCCGATGATGTCCGACCCCTTCCCGCCGAGCGCCCGCCGAGCCGACGCGGACGCCGAGAGCCTCGACGCGCTGGTCCGCTCCTCCCGGCGGCTGCGCCGGTTCTGGCCGGTGGTGACGGCCGGACCGGAGCCCGCCGCCCCCGCGTCCGTCGGCGTCCGGGTGCCGTCCGGGGCGCAGCGGCTGGTCGCCGGGATGGCCGAGTACGGCATGTGAGGACCGGGGAACCGGATCCGACCGGGGCACGTCACATCCGCGCGGTGCGGCCGAGGAGGCCGCGCCGCTGAGCCCTCGGGAGGATGCGCAGATGGATCTGGAGACGATGCCCCGCCGCGGTCGGCGGGCGGTGGCCCTGGCGGTGGCCGCGCTGGCGGCAGTGGTGACCCTGGCCGGCTGCAACGGCGACGGCAAGGGTTCCGGGGACTCGGCGGCGAGCACCGCCTCGGCCTCCGTGAGCAGCTCGGCCCCGCCGAGCGGGTCCCCGACGGCCCCGGCGGACTCCGGTTCGCCGTCCGCGCCGGCGCCCGCGGGGGCCCCGTCGGGCGGGGCGACGCCGACCCCGGCCGAGCCCGCACCCGGGCGGCCCACGACGCCGGCCACTCCCCCGCCCAACGGGATCGCCCCCGGTGAGCCCAACCCGGCCGGTGGCGGCCCGGCCAACTCGAACGTCCGGCCGCCGACCGGCTACCGGCTGGACGGCAGCAACAAGCTGACCGTCTACTTCTTCGGCGGGGTCTGCACCACGTACGCGGTGAAGGCGGACGAGTCGCAGCCGGGCCAGGTGGGCGTGGTGATCGTGCCGGGCCCGCCGACCGTCCAGCCCGGGCACGTCTGCACCGCGATGGCCAAGCGGCAGGCCGTCTCCGTCGACCTGCGCTCGCCGCTGGCCGGGCGGACGGTGGTGGACCGGACGAGCGGCCAGGAGGTGCCGATGGAGGGCGACGCCCACGCGGGCCCGGATCCGGTCACCCCGGACGGCGCCGCGCGCTAGCGGCCGGTGACGCGCACGGTGGAACGCGGAAGGCGGCCCCGGGG
>NZ_JBHZCY010000142.1:0-23734 GCF_042786665.1 Kitasatospora sp. NPDC059146
GGTCGGCTCAGCGCCGCAGGTGCTGCACGGCGCGCGGGCCGGCGGCGGGCGCCCCGGTGCGCGCCGCCCCGGTGGTCGCTGCGGCCGCACCCGGGCTGCGCAGGGTGTCCGGCCGGAAGCGGCCGCTGTACACGTCGGTGGAGTTCAGCGGGGCGCCGCCGTTGGCGGTCACCAGCACCGGGCGGATCCGGTGGCCGTCGGTGATCAGGGCCTGGTAGTCGCCGAGGAAGTGGCCCCCGGCGTACGGCGCCTGGAGCCAGTCGAAGACCGGCGAGATCCGCCGCTCGACCGGACTGTTCTCGCCGCCGCGCGGGAAGCTGAGCAGCCAGGCGGCGGTGGGCAGCGTGGTGGTGTCGTCCGGGGTGAGGTAGCGCAGGTCGTAGTAGCTGACGGCGACGGTGCCGTCGGCCGTCACGGTGATCGACGGGGTGAACGCCGGCGCTCCCGGGGCCTGGTTGAGCCGGGTCGGGCCGCTCCAGGTCCGGCCGCCGTCGGTGGAGTGCACCAGCTGGATCGCGTCGTACCTGCCGCCGGTGGACTCCGAGCCCTCATAGGCGAGGTACAGCTCGCCGGTCTGCGGGTCGATCGCCACGCTGGGCAGTCCGGCGCCGGCCCGGAGGGACTTGGTGGCGTCGGTGGGCGCGTTCGGGTGGACCTCGGGGACGGAGGTGTCGGCGGCGACCCGGACCGGTCGGCTCCAGGTGCGGCCCTGGTCGGTGGAGCTGACCATGCCGAAGTGCACGTCGCTGACGGTGGTGGCGGTCGCGTCGGTGAAGGTGATCCAGTCGAAGAAGTCGTACAGCGTGTCGGTGCGCGGGTCGACCACGATCTGGTTGCCGATGGTCTGGGTGTTCGGCGTCGTGGCCGTGGTCACGAAGGGCTTCGCCGGGGTCCAGGTCCGGCCGTGGTCCCGGGTGACGGACAGGTAGCCCGGCCCGTCGAAGACCGGGGTCGGGCCGGTGGTCTGGTCCACCCGGTCCCAGACCTGGTAGGCCACGCCCGGGTGCACCGGGTCGGCGGTGACGGCGTTCTTGTCGTCGGTGATCGCCGGGTCGTCGTCGCCGATCAGTTCGGTGACGTGCTGCCAGCTGCGCCCGCCGTCGGTGGAGGTGGCTGCGGCCACCGCGCTGCGGGGCGTGGTGGCGTCGAAGACCAGGGCGCTGGCGTACGCGGTGCCGTCGGGGCCGAAGCTCACCCAGCCGTCGGAGGCCCGCTGGTAGGCCAGCCCGCCCGGCGCGCAGTGGGTGAAGGGCAGCGCCGTCTGGGTGAAGTGCACGCCGTCCGTGGTGTAGCTGGAGCTCAGGCCCCGGGCACCGCCGTTGGACCAGCGGTCCTGCTGGTAGACGGTGATGGTGTTCGCCGGGTCGAGCGGGTTGGCGGCGGCGTACGGTTCGTCCTCCGCGCCCGGGTGGTTGGTGCCGTCGCCGTCCGCGCCGAGGTCGCAGGAGGCGTACGGATCGCCGGGTGAGATCACGGCGAGCGGTGCGCCGGGCGAGGTGTCGGGCGGGTTCGTACCGTCCGTGGTCGCGCCGGCCGGGGTGCCGGCGGCGACGGCGGCGAGGAGGAGCGCCGCGGTCGCGGTGGCGAGCGGTGCTCTGGTGCGGAACTGCATGGAGACCCCCATGGTCGTCGGCGGTACGTGCCTGGTGTCCTGGGTGGTGCCGCGCTGTGCTCTGCTCCGGTGCCGAACGGGAGTCGGCGCCCGGTCGGCCGTGCGTGTCGCCCGCCCGGTCGGCCGCGATGCCCGGTCGGCCGCGCGAGTCTAACCAGCCGGAGGGGGCGCGCCAACGGTCCGCGTGCGCTCCCTTACCAAGTCCGCACCATCGGCCGCTGTCCCCGCGCTGACCTGCGGTTATCTGAGCGCACCCCGGCCGCTGCCCGGTCGGTCGACCTTCCGGGCGCCCGTCGCGCGGATATTCGGTTTCCCGTGTCGTACCCCCGTTCTAGGGTGCTCCCGAACCGACCTGAGAGAGAGTCCGTTGAGCCGAACCTTTCGCGTCGACCTGCGCGGCATCGTCGACCTCCTGAGCCACCACCTCTACACCAGCCCGCAGGTGTACGTGCGCGAGCTGCTGCAGAACGCGGTGGACGCGATCACGGCCCGGCACCCGGGCGACGCCGCCGCGGCGGCGCGGGAGGCCCGGATCGCGATCGCCTCCAGCGACGCCAACGGCGACGGCTCGCTGACCATCAGCGACAACGGCATCGGCCTCACCGAGGCACAGGTGCACGAGCTGCTGGCGACGATCGGGCGCAGCTCGAAGCGCGACGACCTGGGGTTCGCCCGGCACGAGTTCATGGGGCAGTTCGGCATCGGCCTGCTCTCCTGCTTCATGGTCTCCGACGCCATCGAGGTCACCACCCGCCGGGCCGGCGAGCCCACCGTGCGCTGGCACGGCTCCTCGGACGGCGGCTACACCGTCGAGCTCGCGCCCGCCGACGAGCAGCGCGCGGAGCCCGGCACCACCGTCACCCTGCGCCCCCGCCCCGGCTGCGAGCACCTGCTCACCCGCCGGGCCGTCACCGAACTGGTCGGCCACTACGGCGCCCGGCTGCCGCACCCGGTCACGGTGGACGGCACCACGGTCACCGGCGGCCCCGCCCCCTGGGACCGCCCCGAAGGCGAGGGCGAACCGGCCCGCCGCGCCCGCCTGGAGGCCTACTGCGAGGAGGTCTTCGGCTTCGCGCCCTTCGACGTGATCGACGTGGCCAGCGCGGAGGCGGGCCTGCGCGGCGTCGCCTTCGTCCTGCCGATGCCGGCCAACCCGGCCGTCCCGGCCGCGCACCGGGTGTACCTCAAGCAGATGCTGCTTGCCGAGGGAGCCGAACGCCTGCTGCCGGAGTGGGCCTTCTTCGTACGGTGCGTCGTCGACACCTCCGAGCTGCGGCCCACCGCCAGCCGGGAGGCGCTCTACGAGGACTCCCTGCTGGAGGCGACCCGCGACGCCCTCGGCGACCGACTGCGCGGCTGGCTGGTGCGGTTGAGCCGCCAGGAGCCCGCCCGACTGCGCTCCTTCCTGCGTGTCCACCACCTGGGCGTCAAGGCGCTGGCGCTGCACGACGACGACATGCTGCGCCTGGTCGCCGATTTCTGGCCGATGGAGACCAACGTCGGCCCGCTCACCTTCGCCGAGTTCACCGACCGCTACGGCCTGCTGCGCTTCACCCCCTTGCTGGACGAGTTCCGGCAACTCGCACCGGTGGCCGCCGCGCAGGGCCTGGCCGTCGTCAACGCCGGCTACGTGTACGACGCCGAGCTGGTCGACCGGCTCGCGACGGTGGACCGGGCTCTGGAGGTCGAGCAGCTGCGCGCCGCCGACCTCACCACCCACCTGCAGCGCCTCGACCCGGCCGACGAACAGGCGATCGCCCCGTTCCTGGCCGTGGCCGACCGGGTGCTCGACCGGCTCGGATGCGACCTGCTGGTCCGCTCCTTCGAGCCCTCCGGACTGCCCTCGCTCTACCTCCTGGACGAGGACACCGCGTTCCAACTGGACGTCCAGGGCGCCCGGGAGCAGGTGGACGAGACCTGGGCGGCGATCCTCGGCACCTTCCAGGCCGACACCCCGCCCCGGCCCCGGCTGGTGCTCAACCACCGCAACCCGCTGGCCCGCCAGGTCCTCGCGCTGGCCGACCCGGAGCTCCAGGGCATGTGCCTGGAAGGCCTCTACACCCAGGCGCTGCTGCTCGGGCACCATCCGCTGCGCCCGGCCGACACCGCGGCCCTCAACCAGTCCTTCCTCGGCCTGATCGGCCGGGCCGTCGTCGGAGGTGCGCGATGAGCCGTACCGAGAAGGAGCTCCGCCGGCTCTACGACAGCACCTTCGGGATGCCCACGGGGGCGGCGAAGTTCGCCGCCCTGGAGGAGGTGATCCGGCACGCCGACGCGCTCGGCCTGGTCGAGTTCGCCTTCGACGTGCGGATGTCGGCGACCTCGGTCTTCCAGCACAGCTGGGCGCCGGAGAAGGCCTTCCTCACCTTCTCCTGGTGCCTGGCGGCCTACGACCGGGAGCCGCACCGCTTCGGCTCCGGACACGAGCACACCCTGCTGTGGCAGTTCAAGTGGATGGTCTACAGCGTCTACCAGTACCCCGAGATCCCGCTGCAGCGGGGGACGGACCTGCTCGCGGACATGGAGCGGCGCTACCGCCGGGGCGGCCACAGCATGCACGCCGTCCTCCAGCACCGCGGCGAGGCCGCGCAGTCCATCGGCGAGATCGAGCGGGCCCAGGCCCACTACGAGGAGATGGCGCTCACCCGCCGGGACGCCCTCTCCGACTGCGCGGGCTGCGTGCCGAGCAGCCAGGTGCAGACCCTGGTGGCACTCGGCCGGGACGAGGAGGCGATCCGGATCGGCGAGTCGGCGGTCCGCTCCGGCTGCACCGAACAGCCGCAGCTGATCTACTCCGAGCTGCTGCTGCCGTTCCTCCGCTCCGGCCTGGGGGAGCGGGCCGTCGAGGCGCACCGCGCCGCCTACCGGAGGATCCGCGACAACCCGCACCACCTGGGGGAGTTGGCGCTGAACCTGCTGTTCTGCGTGCACAGCGGCAACCTCGGGCGCGGACTCGACCTGATCGAGCGCCACCTCTCCTGGCTCGACCGGCCGCGCACGCCGCTGACGGAGATGGAGTTCGCGGCCGCCGCCGTGGCCGTCCTGTCCCGCAGCCAGGAACAGAACGGCGGCGACGGCGACGTGGTGCTGCGCTTCCCCACCGTGGAGGGGAAGCGGCGCCCGGACACCCGCGTGGCCGACCTCGCGGTGGAACTGCGCGAGCGCGCCCTCGGCATCGCGGAACGCTTCGACGCCCGCAACGGCAACACCCACCAGAGCACCCGAATACGCGGCTGGATGGACGCCGGCCCGATCGGCGAGCCCACACCGCTGTCGGTCTTCGAGCGCGACCTGAACTCCCGCAGTGGGGAGGGCCTCCGCGGCCTGCTCGACCAGGTCGCGGCCCGGACGGCGGCAGGTGACCTGACCGGAGCGGCCCGCACTCGGGCGGCCGCCGCGGCGGCGCTGCTCGCGGACGAACAGTACGCCGAGGCCGCGGAGGCTGCCGAGGAAGCCGTTCGCGAGCTCGACCGGCTCGGCCTGACGGTGGACGCGGCAGCCTGCCGGTGGGTGCTGGCGCGCGCCTACCGGATGCACGGCGGGAGCGGCACCGGCGCCCGGGTACTGCGCGACCTGCTGGACGCGGACCCGTGGGGGCAGGAGCTGCGGGGCGGTGGCCCGGTGGCTCCGCTGTCGGAGTCGGTGCCGGTGCCGGTGCTGCCATCGCTGCCCTCAGCGTCCTCGCTCCCGTCGCGCCCGGAGGTCGAAGCCGCCCTCGGTTGGTGGCTGGGCTACGGTGCCGAGGGCGCGGCCTGGGGGCTCGCCGCAGCGCGTGGCTTCGCGGCTGCCGGGCGGGAGGAGGAAGGGCTGACGGCACTCGGCGAGGCGCTGGCCCGGCACCCGGACGCCGACGCCGAACCCGTGGACGGCGTCCTCGCCGACCTGCTGGGGGAGGCCCGTACGGTGCTCGACCGGCTCCTCGGTGCGGCCGGTGTGCCGGGCCCGGTCGTCGCGCCCACCGTCGTCATCCTGATCGCCTATGCCGAGCACCTGCGCGCCGTCGGGCGGCTGGAGGAGGCCGCCGACCGGTTGCGGGCGGCCCGCGCCCTGCTCGACGCACACCCGGACACCGAGGCTGCCGAGCGGCGGGGCACGGTGCTCACCGATCTCGGAGAGGTGCAGCTGCAACTCGGCGACGTGGCGGGCGCCGAGGAGTCCGCCCGCGCCGCCATCGCGCTGTTGGACGAGCCGGACGAGGCCTGGGAGGAGGCCCTGCTGCTCGGCAAGTCCCTGCGGGCCCGGGGCGCCGAGGAGGAGCTGACGAAGGTCCTGGCCTACCACGGCCTGGACCGGGAGGACCTGGACGATTGACCCGACCAGATTCACCTGACCTGACCTGACCTGACCGGGTCCGAGTGCTACGCGCCCGACGGCGCGGTGGCGTGCCTACCGCTCGCTCTCCCACAGGGCGAGCTGGACGGTCCGCAGGGCGGTGGCCGACTGTTCCCAGCCGTGCCACCAGAACAGCCCGCCGTCCTGGCCGGCCTCGGCGGCGAGCGCGGTCAGGTGGGCCCAGGGGCCGGGTGGGATGCCGAACCGGGGCCGGGCGGCGAGCCGCCGGGCCGCCTCGGCCTCGACCGGGACCATGCCGACCAGTGGGAACGGCGTGCCGTCCGCGGACCGGCCGGTGCCGTGCAGCATCGGGTGGAGGGTGATCGGGTCGAGCAGCAGGGTGAGCTCGGCGCCGGGCACCGGGGCCGGGCCGTCCTGCCAGCCGAGGCGCCGGCCGCTCGACCCGGCCTTGGGCACGGGCTGTCCGTCGAGGGTGACGCCGTCCACCGCGACCCGCAGCCGGGCGCCGGCGTCCGGCCGGGACGGCAGCCGCAGCCGGTAGTCGCCGTACAGGCAGGGCGGCACATCCGGCAGCGACTGGTCGAAGGGGACGGTGACCGCGTCCACCTCGAAGTCCGCCACCTCGAAGCCCGTCACTTCGAAGCCCGCCGGGCCGAGCAGCACCGCCGCGGTGACGGGTTCGCCGTCGACGCTGACGTGCAGGCGCGGGAGCGCGCCGGGGGCGTCGGACACCACGTCCACCCGGACGCCACCGGCTCGGTACCCGCCCACCAGGTCGGCGAGCGGCGGGGTCTCCGGCAGCGGGTACTCCGTCAGGCGGACAGCGCGCGTGACGGAACCCGCAGTACCGCCGACACCGGTAGCGCTGACGGTGCCGACGAGTCGGCGCCGGCCGTCCCGGCCGAACTCGGTGCGCAGTTCGCCGCCGCTGCCGTCCGGCTCGCGCCAGCGCAGCACGCCGCGCTCGTAGCGCGGGTCGGCGATCCGGCGGCCGTCGATGTGGACCCGGTGTCGGGGCGGGTCGGTCGCGCGGCCCAGGACGTAGACGGAGAGTTCGCCGTCCGGCGTGCCGTACAGGCCGGTCCAGGGGTAGAGGGCGTCGTCCAGAACGGATTCCAGGTCCTGGCGGAGCGACGGCCAGGCCGTGATGCCGTCCCGCAGCAGTGCGCGCGCCTCGGACTTGCGGGTGAGCAGGGTACGCAGCCGCCGCGCGGCCTCCGGGGTGGGCCGGTGCCGTACGCCACGGGCGGCGGCCTGGAGGGCGAGGTCCTCGCGCTGGGACAGTAGGGCGCGTTCGGCTGCGCCGAGCTCCGGTGGCGCCCAGTCGGCGACGGCGGCCGCGGGCTCACGGACGTAGCGTGCGCGCAGGGCGCTGTCCTCGCCGAGGGCGAGGACGAAGCGGGCGCCGGGCGTGTCCTCCTGCCAGTGGTACGCAGCCGGAATGCGGAAGTCGGCGAAGCCGTCGAGGGCGGCGCGTTCGCGCGGGCCGTACTCGTCGATGGTGCGCAGCGGCCCGTCGGGCGGGCGGACGGTCTGGCCGGGCTGGAGCAGGCCGAGGCGGCGGAGCACCTGGGGGTCGGCCGGTGCGGCGGCGGTGGGGGCCAGGTACCAGGTGGAGGCGCTGGTGACGGTGCGCTGCACGGCCGGGTCGCGCAGGGCGGCGACGGAGTGCTCGGCGGTGACGGGTTCGAGGCCGCGGTAGCGGGCGCCGATGTAGTTGACCACGGTGTGGTCCGGCCCGTAGACCTCCTCCAGCCGGTCCAGCAGGACGGGCAGGTGCCGGTTGGTGAACCCGGCGCGCTGGTAGTCGAGTTCGCCGACGACGCCGACCTGCCAGAGCACCAGGTGCAGGCTCGGGTCGATGCGCCGGCCGCGGATCAGCAGGTCGGATGCCTCGAAGGTCTGCATGCCGGGGGTGCTCGGGTCCACCCCGAGGTCGGCGCAGAGCACGTCCAGGGCGCTGATGCCGGGCCGCATCACGGCGCGGTGCCCCTCCCGGCGGGCGATCCGGACGGCGCGGTGGGAGGAGAGCACGAAGATGCCCGGGTGGCCGTAGAAGACCGCGGCCACCCGCCGCCCCGCGCGGACGAAGTGCAGCACGGCCTCGGACATCTGGACGTACGTCAGGTAGCGGTCCTTGGCGTCGTCGTAGAGGACGCCGAGGTCGTAGGCGTCCGGGCGCCAGGCGTTGATCCGGACCACGGTGGCCGGGTCCGCCACGCAGTGGAAGACGTGGTCGGCCTCGCGGAGCAGGCGCTCGTCGGCCCGGGTGAACCCGGCCGCCTCGATGCCCGAGCCGAGCACCGTCAACTCGCCCTTGGCGCCACCGTATTCATCACAGGATTCACGGCCGGAACGGCCGGAGTCACCGCCGGGCGGGCCGGCGGCGGCGATCGCGCGGGTCAGTTCGGCCCACCGCTTCTGGTGCTCGTACTGGGACGGGAAGCGGTCGAAGGGGCGGGTGTAGTGATGGCCGGAGGGCAGGTCGTGGTCCATGTGTGCGGCGCGGCCTCAGACGGTGTCGGGGGCGTGGGCACCCTCGGTGGCTGCGACGGTGACCAGCGGAGTCAGCGCGTCGACCAGGAGCGGCGGGTCGAGCTGGACGTACGTCTGCACCACCTGCGGTGCGGGCTCCGCCAGGGCGGTGGTGGTGTCGAGGTCGAAGCCCATCTGAGTGACCTGCGGCGGCAGCGGATCCATCTGGGTGACCTGCGGCATGGGGCTCTGCGGCAGTGCCCCGGTGGCAGCGAGGTCCGTAGCGGTGTCCGCAGCGGTGTCACCGGCCAGGGTGAGGTCGAAGTCCACGTCGATGTCCACGACGTCGACGGGCAGGCTGTTCGTGGTGAGCGTGAGCACGGCGGTCACTCGTCCCCTCGGGGCCATGGTGGAAGGCGAGTTCATGCTACTGATCAGGCGTTCGGTCGAACAGGGGCCGAGGTCCCGACCCGACCCCGGGCGGGGCCCCGCCGTCAGGCAACCGGCCCAGCTCCGCGAGCGCCCGCTCCGTCGGGCTGGTGAGCTGGGAGGGGAGCTCGTGGGCCGACGGGTCTCCGACAACATCTGGAGGAGGAGTCCGTGCCGGACCCGACGACGTCGTACGCCGACCTGCGCGCCCTGGTGATCAACTGCACCCTCAAGCGCTCCCCGGAGCGCAGCCACACCCAGGGCCTGATCGACGTCTCCACCGGCATCCTGCAACGTCAGGGCGTGGCCGTTGACGTCCTCCGCGCCGTCGACCTCGACATCGCCACCGGCGTCTGGCCGGACATGACCGAACACGGTTGGGAGACCGACGAGTGGCCCGTCATTTACTCCCAGGTGATGAGCGCGGACATCTTGACGTTAGCTGGTCCTGTGTGGCTGGGAGACAACTCGTCCGTGATGAAGAAGGTCATTGAGCGTTTGTACGCCTGCTCGTCGATCCTCAACTCCGAGGGTCAGTACGCCTACTACGGCCGGGTCGGCGGCTGTCTGATCACGGGTAACGAGGACGGCGCCAAGCACTGCGCGATGAACGTCCTCTACAGCCTCCAGCACCTGGGCTACGTCATCCCGCCGCAGGCCGACGCGGGCTGGGTCGGCGAGGCCGGGCCCGGGCCGTCCTACCTCGATCCCGGCTCCGGCGGCCCGGAGAACGACTTCACCAACCGCAACACCACCTTCATGACCTGGAACCAGCTCCACCTGGCCAGGATGCTCAAGGATGCCGGCGGCATCCCGGCCCACGGCAACCAGCGCTCCGAGTGGGACGCCGGCTGCCGCTTCGACTTCGAGAACCCCGAGCACCGCTGAACCGCTGGCGGTATTGAGCCAGGAGCAGGTGGCTGCGGCCGTCGCGAGCTGGCAGGTTGGGTGTCTTGAGGTGCCAGCGTCGGTATGCCTATGGCCTGGTGATCACGAGGTGAGAGACCTGCCGATGACCAGGTCCATGGACGCCTTGATGCTGTCGGCGGTGTGACCAAGGCGCCGGAGGCGGTCGATCGCCAGGAGCAGGGCCTGAGCGGCGGTGTCGGCCGCGTAGATCCCGGTGAGGCCGTCGGGCTGGTCCGCGTCGTCGCCGATCCACTCGGAGAGGTTCTCCACGCCCAGGTCGTCCAGGAGGAGGCCGTGGGAGGCGTCGACCTCGCCGACGACGGCGAACACGGCCTCCAGCCGGGTGTGGGCCGCACGCTCGCAGTGCAGCCCGGGGGTCTGGGGGAGGACCTCGGAGTTGTAGGTGCAGCCGGCCGGTGGAGAGGCCTTCAACTGCTGCCAGACCTCGGCCGTCGCCGCGTCGGTGCCCAGCGAGGCCGTGAGGGTGAAGGTGTGGACAGGCACGGTGGGGTTCCTGGTGTGTCGAGGGTGGGAGGTGGTCAGGGGCGGACGGGGAGCGCGAGGCGTTCGATTCGGGTGGCCAGGTCGGGGTCGCTCTCGGTGCGGCCGAGTCGGCACATGGTGGTGGTACGGACCGAGGTGGCCTTGACGCCGCGCATGCTCATGCACAGGTGCTCGCCGGCGGTGTAGACGGCGACGTCATCGGTCCCGGCGGCCTTGGCGAGGTCGTGGGCGACATCGTGGGTGATGCGTTCCTGGAGCTGGAGAGCGTGGCTATGGGCCTCCAAGTGCCGTACCAGCTTGGACAGGCCGAGGACGGTGGTGGCCGGGACGTAGGCGATGGAGACGTCGAGGCGGAACGGGAGCAGGTGGTGCTCGCAGACGCTCCACGCCTCGATGCCGGTCAGCAGGACGAAGTCGCCGTACTGGCGCTCGTGGGCGAAGCTGGTGTCGAGCCGGCCGGGGTTGTGGTCGAGGAACTCTCCCCACCAGTCGGCGACTCGGCGGGGTGTGTCCCTGAGGCCGTCGCGGTCGGGGTCTTCGTCGAGGGCGTGCAACAGCTGGCGGGTCAGCTCTGCGACGCGTGGGCGGTCGACTGGGCGGCGCTGGGTTTGCACGGGTATGGACGTCATAGTCATCCCTCGGGGTGAGTTGACGGTGGAGGGGCCGCGAGGTGCGGAGTATCAGAGGTGGGTGGCGCCGGGCAGACAACCGAGGATCGGCACGGAGGTGAACGCCTCCGCGTACCGGGTGCCGATGCGGGGGCCCCAGAGCCGACCGAGGGCCTCGGCCATGGGCCCGAAGTGCTGCTCGATCGGCTGGCTCGCGTGCTCGCGCAGCGCCGCCATCTTGGCGTCGAAGGTCGCGGTGGCGTCCACGATCACGTCGGCGCGCACCGGCCCGTCGAGGGTGAGCGAGTTGTAGGTGTCGCAGGTGTAGAAGCGGGTCGGCCGGCCAGTGGCGATCCGGGGCTCGGGGACGGCCACGAGCACGGTGGCGGCGACCGCCCGGTGCTCGGGGTGGACATCGCCCAGCGGGTGGGTGATGACGATCTCCGGCTGCGCCTCCAGCAGCTGCTGCTGCACGGTGGCGTGGTCGAGCCGGGGGACCTGGCGCAGGTCGGCGCCGAGGGCCGCCGCTCCCTTGCGGGCCTCGGCGCCGCGGACGTCATCGCGGTGGGGGATGACGACGGTGACGACGGCGTACCTGGCGTGGAGGGCGAGGGTGGCGCCGGCCCACAGCTCGGCGTCGTCGGGGTGTGCGAAGACGGCCAGGATCGAGCCCGGCACGGCGCCGCTGGTCACCACAGCCCGAGCTTCGCGACGACGTCGGCGGGCTTCGGCAGCTGGGGGCTGGCCTCGCCGCGGAGGACGACGGGCACGTCCAGGTCGCGGCGCACCGTGATCATCGCCTCCCAGCGGAGCACGTCGGCCCAGGCGGTGGTGATCGCGGTGCCCTCGGCGCCGGTCAGCCGCCCGGAGCCGGGCAGGCCGTGCAGCAGCATGCCGCCACGCAGCAGGGTGGCGGCGACCTTAGGGCCGACGCCGCGGACGCCGGGGATGTTGTCGGACTTGTCGCCGGTCAGGGCGCGGAAGGCCGGCCACTGGGCCGGGGTGACGCCGAAGCGGGCGACGACCTCGTCGGCAGTGATGATCCGCTGGGACGACTTCCGGGAGCGGTTGAGGATGCGCACACGGTCGTCGAGGAGCTGGTAGAAGTCCATGTCCCGCGACATGATTAGGACCGGTCGGGAAGCGGCGGCCCGGGTGGCGAGGGTGGCGATGACGTCGTCGGCCTCGGCGTTCTCGACCTCGGCCCACCGGATCCCGAGTGCGTCCAAGCCGTCCTTCACCGGGGCGAGGAACTGCAGCGGCTTGAGTGCCTCCGGTGTCGCCTCCCGGTTCGCCTTGTACTCCTGGTCGGCGGCCACGCGCTCGGCGGAGCCGTGCTCGCCGTCGAAGACGACCAGGACCTCAGGGGGCGCGACGTCGACGTCGTCGCGGATCGCCGCGCGCAGCAGGGCGAAGAAGGCGAACAGGCCGGTCAGCTCGCGGGTCTTGTCGCGGGAGTGGATCGGCGCGGGGAAGCCGAAGGTGCCGGCCCACAGAAGGTTGAACCCGTCGACGAGCAGCAACGGGGCAGGGGTTGCTGGGGTTTCGGGCATCACGACACCGCCTCCATGAAGAAGTCAGCGATTCGGCGGGGCTCGAACTGAGCCTCCCGCCGATACACGGTCTGTGTAGTCGCGACGTACAGTATGTCATCTTCCAGGAGGGTTCGTGCCGCCTTGTGGAGTGCGGCCGGGCCTTCACCGTGGTCGACGAGGAGGTGGTCGCCGTGGCCGGTCGGGCCGATCAGGGTAGGAAGGTTGCCGACCCGGTAGGCGACGACCGGGGTGCCGACGCTCATGGCCTCCAGCGCCACCAGGCCGAAGGTCTCCTTGTGACTGGGGACGATCACCACGGCGGCCTGGGCGAGCCAGGGCAGTACCGCGGACGGGGTCAGCGGCCGGGCGTCAGTGGGTGACGGCCTGTTCGAGGAGGTCGACGGCCTCCGCGAGGGTGGCGGGGCGGGCTGCGCCGCTCGGCGGCTGGTTGCGGGCCCAGCCGGGACCGGCGGCGACGACCACCGCCCCGCCGCGGGAGCCGTGCGGGCCCCACGCGCTGTCGCTGACCGTGCGTACCAGCTCGCGGTCCGCGGTGTGCCGGTCCTGGGACCAGATCATCACGGCCCCCGGGCCGATCCGGTGGACGGCGTCCAGCAGGGCCCGGTGCGGGACGGCCGCGCCCAGCATGCGGAAGGCGACCGCGCGCTCGGTCAGCGCCGCGGCCGTCGCTTCCAGGGGGAGGGTATGCAGTTCGAGGGGAGTCGCGGTCAGCAGGACAGTCCTTGTCCGCCGGGCGGTGTACGCGCCCACGGCCACGCTCCGCAGGGCACTGGAGACGTGCCAGGACAGCAGGTGCTCGACCTCGACGTACTGCTCGCCGTCCGCCGCCCACTTGCGGCCCGCGGCACGAAGGGCGGGCATCATGACGTCCGTCCACGCGTCGACCACCCCCAGCGTTTCCAGCGCTTCCCGGAGGATCCTGGAAATCTCCGGCGCGTCGAGCCGCACCGCCGCCCGGGCCAGGCCCCGGCACTCAGGGCGTACCGTCCCGACCCCCAGGGCGCGGCTTCCACCCGGGCCGGGGCCGGGCCGGTTGCGGCCCCGGGAGTTCGCTTCGGGCCTGCCAGGGGCGGGATGCGGACTGCCGTCGCGTTCGGCCAGGGCCGCGCGGGCGGCCTCGCCCGGCGGTACCCCGCGTGCTGTCAGGCGGCACATCGTCTCCAGGACCGCGATGTCCTGCTGGTTCCAGCGCCGGTGGTGTCCGGCCTCGCGGTGGGCAGGACCGATGCCGTAGCGGCGCTCCCAGGAACGGACGGTGGTGGGTGAAACCCCCAGTCGCCGGGCCACACCGCCGGTCGGCAGCCCCACGTCCTCCAGCGGACCGGAGACGGAGTCCGACGCCGCGGGCTCCGCCCCGACGGGCAGTCCGGCAGCGTGGCCCGGAGACACGGTCACCATCCGGCGATCCGCCCCACGGCGAAGCCCACGCAGCACACCACCATGGCGGCGATGACCAGCAGCGGGATCCAGCCCGGCCAGGCCGTGTGCAGCTCGACCGACTCCGGGGTGGAGATGCCCGCGCAGGTCGAGGCCTCGCACTCGGGCGTCTCGGTGGGCGGGCTCACGGGCTGCGGGCGCCCGCCGGCGGGGAGTTGGTGGTAGGTGGTCATGATGTCCTCCCGCTGTCTGCGGTGGTGCGGGCGATCCGATTGGATGCGAGCCCGGCCGGTACGGTGCGCGTCGGCCCGGAGCGAACTCGGGCCTGCCCGAAGCCCTTCGGGCCCCTCGCAGGTCCGGCGGTTCAACGTCTCCATTGTGCGTCTGCCTGCTCCCTGTCCCCAGCCGCAGCGTTTGCGCACCGCCACCGGAACCCGGTTCCGTCGTACTCGGCGGTGCTCGACACGTCGCCTACCAGCCCGAGGTGCCATGCCCGCCCTTGAACGGGCCGGTGATCTCCCGGGTGATCCACCCTCCGTAGAAGTCGCCGTCCTGGGCGTGCACGGCCTCGCCGTCGACGGTGCAGAGGTCCACCCGTCCCGGGTAGAACGCCAGCATGCCGCGCAGTTCCCGGTACCCGGGGAGCGGATGCGGGTAGCTCCACGCCGCCCGCACCGCCGCCCGGGAGCCCACCCTCAGGTCCCAGTAGCGGGCCCGGCCCTTCCACTCGCACACGCTCTCACCGTCGGCGGGGCTCAGCAGTTCGGTGGCGACGTCGTCGGGCGGCAGGTAGAACACCGGCGGGTGGCTCGTCTCCAGCACCCGCACCGCCTGCGTCGTGGACGCCACCAGCTTCCCGGCGAACCGCACCTCGACGAGCCGGCCGCGGGCGGAGCGGACCGCCGGAGGCCGCGGGTAGTCCCACACCGACTCCGTACCGCGACCTGCCACCGTCATCGTCCCGCCCCCGTCAGACGGTTGGACCCGGGCCAGGCCCGCAGCCCGGCGCGCGCTTGCCTCGTGCACGGGAGGTCGGAGCCAACGTCGAAGGCGGCCCTGAGCCGAATGAGCGCGTCGCGGATGCGGGTCTTGACAGGACCCAGGGGCACGCGGGTCCGCTGCGCGATCTCCCGATGTGAGTACCCGCCGTAGTAGGCCAGCACCACCGCCTCGCGTTGCGCCGAACTCAGCTCCGCGAGGGCAGACCTGACCCGCAGCCGGTCCAGGGAGCGGACCACCTGCTCCTCCGGCGTATCGCTCGGCACAGGCCCGCGAGCCGCGACACGGTGGTCCCGCTCGGCAGCCGCCCGGACGCAGCGCACTCGATCCACCGCACGGTGATGCGCAATCGTCAGCGCCCACGTCATCACCGACCCCCGCTCAGGCCGGTAGACCGCGGCAGTGCGCCGCATCTCCAGCAGGACCTCCTGGGCGACCTCCTCGGCGTGTGCGGGGCTGCGCAGCGTCCGCAGTGCGACTCCGTACACCGGTGCGGCGACCGTGCGATACACACGTTCGAACGCACGCTCGTCGCCGCGCGCCGAACGCTCCACGAGAGGACGTAGATCGGAGGCCTTCGGCACCCTGCTGCCGCCGGGGGCACTGCCGACACGACCTTGCCATGGTGAGGTCACGCCGTCACGGTGCAGCGATTCGGCACGGGAGAGAAGCCGAAGCGTTTGTGCAGCGTTTTGATCCAGCCGGGAACCCGTCCGTCCGGTAAACGGTGCGGTACCGCTGCAACTGTTGCGGCCGGTTGCGGCGGCCGAATCTGCGGGGGAGGCCGCGTGCCTCGCGCCCACCCGATGACCGAGAAGTGGAGCCGACCATGAAACTGCACGATGAACTGCCGGTCGATCACCGTCTGTCCCAGGTCTACCGTGCCGGCGCCGGACTGTGCGGTGCGGCCCTGTTCGTGTTCGGCGCTCTCGGCCTGGTGGACGGGCTGTCCTTCTTCAGCACCTCCGGTGAGAGGATTGCCGGTCTCTCCAGCAATGGTCTGCTCAGTCTCGTGTCGGTGGTGACCGCCGTGGTGCTCGTCGTCGGCGCGCTGATCGGCGGGAACACCGCCTCCACGATCAACATCACCGTGGGCACGCTGTTCGTCCTCAGCGGCTTCGTCAACCTGGCGCTGCTGGACTCGTCGGCGAACATCCTGGCCTTCCGCATGCCGAACGTGCTGTTCAGTTTCGTCATGGGGCTGGTGATCGCCACCTTCGGCATGTACGGGCGGGTGAGCGGAAAGCTGCCGCTCGACAACCCCTACTGGCGTCACCGCCACCCGCGGCCGGCTCTTCGGGACGGCGCCGCGGCCCTTCCCGGCGGGACGGGACGGGCCCTCCTGCCCGGGCGTCCGGTATGAGCGGCCCGCGCCCGCACTGGGTGTTCGGCGACCAGCTGGGGCCGCACTTCCGCGTCCCCGCGCAGGACGGCCCGGACCCGGACGCCCCGGTGGTGATGATCGAGGCCCGGTCCGTGCTGCGCCGACGGCGTTTCCACCGGGCCAAGGCCCACCTGGTGCTCTCGGCCATGCGCCATGCCGCGGCCGCCCTCGGGGACCGGGTGCGCTACGTCCAGGCCGACACCTACCGGGAGGGCCTGGCCCGGGCGGTGGGCCGGCAGCAGATTACGGTGTGCCACCCGACCTCGCGAGCCGCCCTCGGCCTGGTGGACGGCCTCCCCCGGGTGACGGTGCTGCCACCGCGCGGCTTCCTCGTCCCCTTCGCCGACTTCCGCCGCTGGGCCGGCGAGCCGGGGCAACGGCGCCTGCTGCTGGAGGACTTCTACCACCGGGTGCGCCGCGCCGAGCACCTGCTGCTGGAACCGGACGGCAGCCCGGCCGGCGGCCGCTGGAACCTCGACCGGGACAACCGCGAGCCACCGCCCAGGGGAGCCGCCGCCCTCCCACTGCCGCCGCCCTTCGCGCCCGAGGAGGACGGGATCGACGAGCAGGTCCGGGCCGACCTGGACCGCTGGGAACGCGCGGGCGAGGTCGCCTTCGTCGGCCGGGACGGCCCGCGCCGCTTCGCCGCGACCCGCGCGGAGGCCGAACGGGCACTCGCGCACTTCGTCACCCACCGACTCCGCGACTTCGGCCGGTACGAGGACGCCATGCTCCACGCCGACCCGTGGCTGGCCCACAGCGCGCTGTCCGTCCCGCTCAACCTCGGCCTGCTCGACCCGGGCGAGTGCGTGCGCGCCGCCGAGGCCGCCTACCGGGCGGGGCAGGTGCCGCTCAACAGCGCGGAGGGCTTCGTACGGCAGGTCGCCGGCTGGCGCGAGTACGTCTGGCAGCTGTACTGGCACCTCGGCGAGGGCTACCGCGACGCCAACCGCCTCGGCCACCACGAGCCGCTGCCGGCCTGGTTCCGCGACCTCGACGCCGACGCCGTCACCGCCCGCTGCCTGGCCCGCGTCCTCGCCGAGGTCCGCGACCACGGCTGGGTGCACCACATCCCCCGGCTGATGGTGCTCGGCAACTGGGCCTTGCAGCACGGCTGGGACCCGCGCGAACTCACCGACTGGTTCCACCGCTGCTTCGTGGACGGCTACGACTGGGTGATGACCGCCAACGTCGTCGGCATGTCCCAGTTCGCCGACGGCGGACTGATCACCACCAAGCCCTACGCGGCGGGCGGCGCCTACCTGAACCGGATGAGCGACCACTGCCGCCCGTGCCGCTACCGGCCCACCGAACGACTCGGCGAGCGTGCCTGCCCCTTCACCACCGGCTACTGGGCCTTCGTCCACCGCCACCACGACCTCCTCGCCGCCAACCACCGCACCGCACAGGCCGCCGCCGGCCTGCGCCGACTGGACGGCCTGCCGGAACTCCTGGCCGCCGAACGCGCCCGCGGCCAGTCACCGCCGTAGCTCGCCGCTCAACGTCCGCTCAGGTACCCGCCCCTTGAGCATCCGTGCCTGAGGACCGCGTCGGTGCGCATCCGTCCGCCCGTCTCGTCGGCGGCCTCCACGACCATGACGTCCCGTCCGGCCGCGGTCAGGTCCGGCGCGGCCGGGCCCGCGCCGACCGCGCCCGGGTCCACTGGTTGTCTCTCGTCGCACCCTGCTCACCGGCTTTCCGTCGAGTGCGGGCTGCGCCGCGGGCGGTGGTGGCCCGTCGGGCAGGTGGCGTGGTAGGCGTGCGCGAGGGACTCGGCCATGGTGTCGACGCCGAACCGGTCACGGACCGTCGCCGCCCCGGCCGCCGCCATCGCCGCCAGCTCGGGCGCGGGTGTGCGCAGGAGGGACTGCAGGCCTGCGGCCAGGCCCTGCGGCGACTCGGTGACCAGGAGCCGTCCGTTGACACCGTCACGCAGGTAGTGGGAGGCGCCGCCGCGGCGCGGGGCGGCGACGGGCAAGCCCGCCTCCATGGCCTCCAGCACCGCCAGTCCGAACTCCTCCTTCGCGCTGGGGCACACGTACAGGGCTGCTCCGGACCGCCCCTGCGCCAGGAGCCGCTCCAGCAGGCGCACGTGGTGGTTGGGCAGCGCCGGCCACAGGGCCGCCCGGCGCATCGCGACCGGTTGCGACCGCAGCAGCTCGCTCACCCGTCCTCGCACCGCCGATTCGACGGCGGTCGGCTCCCTGAGTGACCCGCCGACGAGCAACAGGGTCGAGCGGTTGTGCAGGCCGGCGTGCATCCAGGCCCGCACGAGCTGCTCCTGCTGTTTGACCGGGTGGAGCCGTCCCACGCACAGGAGCAGCGGCAGTTCGCGGTCCGCGGAGTCCAGTCCGTCGGCGTTCGCACCGCCTGCGAACAGCCGGGAGAGCATCGCGCGTGCGGTCGCGCCATCGTGCGGGGCCGGGCGGAAGGGGGCGATGCCTTCGGGCAGCGTGTGGATCGCGCGGCCCCGCAACTGCGGGAAGTGCGTGTGGAGTTCCTCGGTCCCGGACCGGCCGGGCATGGCCACGAGCAGGTCGGCGCGGGCCACGAGACGGTCGGCGACGAAGACCCGGTGCAGGTCCAGGCGCAGCGCGCGGCCCGCGTCGTCGGTGTGGACCGGCTCTGTGCCGGCGTGCCGTTCGTCCATGGAACGGTGCGGGTCGGGGGTGACGGTGAACGCGAGCTTGGCGCCGTGGCGCAGCGTGGCCTGGGCGACGGCGAGGGACGCGTCGTCGGCGAACCTGACGTGGGTGATGTCGGGTCGGGCGCCCGGGAGCTCGAAGACGCGGGTGGTCCACCAGGCCAGGGCGCTCCGATGGGCGGCGGCGGTCTCGGGATCGAGCGTTCCCGGCGTGTCCACGGGGAGCCGCACGAGCCAGTGCCCGGGACTCAACTCGTCCACCAGCGACTGGTGTTGTGACTCAGTTGGGTGGGTGGCGGTGAGGGTCAGGACTCGCGCGACGCGTGCGTCGGCCGTCAGGGCCTCGCCGAGTCCGGTCAGCAGCACGCTCATTCCGCCGCTGAGTCCGGCGCCCGGCTCCTCGAGGCGGCCCAGCAGCATCGACTGTGCGACCACCAGGGATTCCCGGAAGTGCTGAGTCAGGGCCTCGAACGCCGTCCTGAACCGCTGTCCGGCCGGGGACCCCGGGCGTGCCCGCTCGCAGCAGGCCGCGAGCAGGAGCCGCTCGTAGGCGTCTTCGGCCGTTTCCGGACTCGGCAGCACCAGATCACCGCCCGGTACCCCCGACAGGTAGCGCCACCGTGCGTGCAGGTGCGCCCGCGCGGCGGGTTTCAGCTTGATCACCTCTCGGGCCGAGAGCGGCCGCAGGGCGTTCGCGTCGGCGATGTCCAGCAGGAACGCCGTCTCCGCCGGACCGGGGGCGGCCAGCAGGCGCCGACGGACCTCCGCGGTCGCCGTCAGCCCGTCATCAAGGCCGGCACTGCGCTCCCACGCCTCGGCGAGTGCCGTCCGCTCCCACGCCGCCTGGTCCGGCGCAGCCCCGGCGGCCGCCAGCATCCATGCCGGGGCGGCCCGTTCGTGCCGCGCCATCTGGCGAAGCCGTGCCGCTCGCCGGTCGGAGCCCGACAGGACCGCATCGGGGTGGACCCACGAACCCCCGTACTCGGCCCGCGCGAGCCGACCGAGCAGGTCGCCACCGGTCACAGCAGCGAAGTCCTGGGTCCAGTAGCACCTGCGCCACGCCGCCAGGCTCCTGGCGTCGCCCCCATCGGCCCCCGACGGTTGCGGGGTCGTGGTCGGTGTGCTGTGGTGTGTCATCGGCCGTCCTCCCGAGCCGCCGGATCGTTCCGGCCTCCTTTTCGGAGACCGGTGGCCGAACGGATTGGATCCGGGCGCCCCTCCACCCGCACGGGCCGCAGGAGAGCGGCAGGGACGCGGTCGCGCGGCCGGCAAGGTCCGCGGCTGCCCCGGGATTGCTGGCATCATCGAAGCCGCACGCGAACCCACGGCCCCCGACGGAGGACACCATGGCCCGCGTCGTCGTGATCAGCCCGCCCTTCCACTCCCACGCCCGCCCGCTCGCCGCCCTCGGCGCCGCGCTGGCCCGGCACGGCACCCGCGTCGACTTCGCCTGCACCGGCGCGTTCGCCGAACTCGCCGCCCGCAGCGGCCTCGGCTTCGCCGAACTCGCCGTCACCCGCAACGCCAACCACGGCATCGCCGAAACGACCCGCCAGGGCCGCACCGAGGCTGGCCGCCTGCGCGAGTTCCTCGCCGCCACCCACCACGGACCGACCGCGACCCTCCTCACCCAGGCCCGCCACCGCGCCGACGACATGCTCCCCGACCCCGAGCGCGTCCTGAACGAGCTCGGCGCCCTCGACACCGCGGTACGCCCCGACTGGTACCTCGTCGACCAGCTCGCCTACAGCGCCACCCTCGCCCTGCACTGCCTCGGCCTGCCCTACGCCACGTTCTGCCCCGGCCACCCCAGCTACCTGCCCGCCACCCCCGACGCCCACTTCGGCCTGCCGTACGCCTGGCCCGACACCCTGCGCCCGGACACCGCCGACCTCGGCCGGCTGCGCGCCGCGGTAGCGGCCAACGACGCGTCCTTCACCCGGGTCTTCCGGGCGACGGCCCGCCGCCACGCCCCCGACCGGCCGGAACCCGGCCGTGCCTTCGCGCTCTGCTCACCGCACGCCGTCGTCTTCAACTACCCGCTTCTGCCCTGGCTGCCGCCCGCTCCGCCCGGGCCCAAGGCCATCTACGCGGGCAACCTGCTGCCGCACACCGGCACCGCCCCGCTGGACGGGCACTGGCGCAACGCGGTCACACGCCTGACGGCGGCGGGTCGCCCACTGACGCTCGTCGCCCTGGGGACGTTCCTGTCCGCCCGCCACGACGTCCTGGCCACCGCGACCGCCGGGATCCTGCGGCACACACCGGCCTCGGTGATCGTGGCCGCCGGTGACCACCTCGCCGAGCTCACCGCCCACCCGCTGCTGCGGGAGGCGCCGGCCGGGCGGCTGGAGGTCGCACCCGCCATTCCGCAGCAGGAGTTGCTCCCGTACGCCGCCGCCATGGTCCACCACGGCGGGAACAACTCCTTCACGGAGTGCCTGCACGCCGGCGTGCCCGCCCTGGTGCTGCCCTTCTCCAGCGACCAGTTCGCCATCGCGCACGACGCCGAACGCGCCGCCCTCGGCCGCTGCCTCGACCCCAACACGCTCACACCGGAATCCGCCGGCACCGCCGTCGCGGCCCTGCTCGACGGACAGGCCCGCGGCACCGCAGAGCTCAGCGCCCGTGTGCGCCCGCGGGGCCCCGAGTGGGCGGCGTCCTCCCTCCTGCGGCACATGCCCTCCCACCGCTGAACACCGCGCCCCGCAACGGTCGATGTGCCAAACGCTGCGACTGGCGACGCGCCAGGACCGGCGGAGGCTGGACGAGGACCGGCGGATGAGAGGCGGCAGCACCGTGAACGCACCGTTGACCGACAGAGAGCGACACCTGCTGAACGGCATCGAGCAGCACCTACGCCGCGACGACCCGGCTCTCGACCGTCTGCTCGGGCGTCGGCCTTCGATCCTGACGCGGATCGGTCACCGCCCCCGGCTCCTCGCCGCCCTGGCCGCAGCGCTGGCCACCCTGACCGCATTCGCCGCGCTGTGTGCGAGCACGGGCGGACCGGCCACGCCGATGGCCGCAGCGGGTGCAGCCACAGGCGCACTCATGATGGCGCTCGTCTTCCGGCGACTCGCGGCACTTCGCACGGTCTGACCTGCCCGCTCCGCGTTCCCGCGTTCCCGCGAACGGCCGCCACGAGCCGGGGGCTTGCGCGAACTCCGTCACCGCAGTTCAGCCACAGGTCCGCGTGACCGCAAGGGCTTGTGGCCCGCCCCTTTGCCCACCTTCCCGGCGCCCGTGGGCCCCGGGCGGCGCCGCCCGGGGCCGGCCATGCACACTACGGCGCTGCGCGCCGTCCGGCGACGGCCCGGTCGAGGTGGTGGGCGAGCTCGGGCAGCTGGCCGTCCGGGTCGTTGTCGACGGTGATCGTGCGGGGCATCGCCAGGGCGATCCGTCGGCGGCGGCCAGGGCGAGGCCTTCGCCTTCGGCCAGGCCGTTCTCGTCGACCAGGATCAGCCCGCTGAGGACGAAGGCGAGGTCTGGGTGTACGCCGCCGTCCTCGTCGTCCCCGGGGTCCAGGTCCCGCCCGCAGGCGAGCACCGCGGCCGCGTACCCGGCCCGGCGCCGGCTGCCGGTCCGCGCGGCCAGCTCCTCCACCCACGTGGCCGCTCGGCTGGCCGCGGCCGCCGCGATCCCCACCGCGGCCTCGACCCGTACCCGGTACCGTGCGTCGGCCCGCGCCACCTCCATTGCCTCCGCCGAGTCATGCCGCGCGCGGGCGGCACGGGTAGCCTCGAAGGCGGCCCGCTCGGCGGCGAGGACCGACACCGCACCGCCGCCGTCGCTGTGTCCGCCGCCGAAGTGCTGCTGGTCGTCGGACAGGGGGATCAGGTTCGTCATGACCGGTGAACCCCGCCGACGCCATCCCGCTCACGCCCCCGCCGCCGGGTTTCGCCCCGCCAAAGCGCTGCTTTCGCCCCGCCAAGACACGGGATCTGCCTCGCTCCCCGCCGCAGGCCAGGGCGGATAGGCTGCCCGTGGCGCCCGCCGGACCCGAGACGCACAACCCGGGCCATCGCCGACGGGCGCCACCCACGAGGCGGGCCCGAGCCCGCGAGCCGGGCGCCGCGGGGCTGGCGCTCACATCGACCGGACGGCCCGCTCGCATCGCGGTCACACGTGCCCGGCGTGCTCGGGCGGGTACCAGCGCGAGCCCGGTCCGGACGGTCGCCACGGGTCGACGATCATGCTTACGGTCTCGATCCCGCAGGCCGTCACCGGCAGCGGGTCACCGGGCGCGTCCGGGTCGGAGCCAGCGGTGTGCACGACCAGGAGGTCCGGCTGTTGCGGCTGCTCGATCACCACGAGGATGCCCACCACCTCACCCTGCTCCGGCGCCGGGCACCACCGCACCCGGTGACCCGCCAACAGGGCGCGGGACCGTCCTGCGGGTTCCGCCCTGCGGGGCGGCGCGTTTCGCCCCGCCGTCCCCACCGCAGGCCAACACCTTGGTGCGACTCCGCTCCCGCGACCGTCCAAGATCCGGCCGCTTGACAGTCCCTCGAACTGCGGCCGTGAAACCGCCGCACCTCAGCATTGAATCCGCTGGTGCGCACGCTGGCAGTCCCCGCGGGGCGAGTACACCTTCTGGTCTGACGGAACTGCACGGTTATCGATGTAGCTGCTTTGCAGCGCGGCGTCCTGGGCGACGACGTGCCCCCTGATGCCGGCCTGCGGGGACATACCAGCTGCCGACGATGGCTCAGCCGCCAGGCCGACGGAGACGAGCACGCCGAGAAGCGCGGCGGACGTAATACGGAGAACGCGCATGGAAGGTCCTTTCACAGGTGGAGACACTGTTTCGTGGATGCCCGGTGCCCTACCGTCTACACCGCTGTGGCTAGTGTCCTGAGTCCTTGATCCGTCGTTGGTCAGTGCATGGGACGTCCTGGGCCGAGGCTGGCCGAGCTGGTGTTGTCGGATCACGAGCGGCAG
>NZ_JBHZCY010000143.1:0-23329 GCF_042786665.1 Kitasatospora sp. NPDC059146
GGGCGGTCGGCCGCGTCTCACCTCGTGATGTCGCCGTCCGGCAGGTCCTGGACGGTGACCTTCCCGCGCGGCTGGCCCAGCAGGCGGGCCACCGCGTCGCCGATCCCGTGCGCGTCGCCGGTCGGCCCGGGCGGGGCCGTGTCGGTGTACCGCTCGACGGCCTTCCGGAAGTACGAGGGGTTCCAGGCCCCGACGGCCCCGCTGACGTCGACGGACTGCACCGGCCGGTGGCCGACGGCCCGCCTGATGGCGGGGAGGATCTCGTCCGAGCTGTACTTCCCCGGGACCTGGAACAGGCTCGCATGGCCACCGACCTTGCCGCCGTCCCGCAGCAGGACGGTGACGACCAGGCAGCTGGTCACCGACGGGTAGGTGATCGTCCCCCGCGGACCCACCTCGCCGACCTCGCCCTCCGTGATCCGGACGGAGGTCGCGGAGGTCGCGGCGGCGGACGCCGCGGGTTGCCCGGGCGACGGCGCACCGGCCTGCGCGGCGTCGGCCCCGCCGGCCGTGCAGACCGCCAGCACCATCGCCGCTCCGACGGCCAGCCCCGCCCTTGCCACGCCCCGCCCGGACCTCACCAACACCATGACCCCACATCCCGGAGAACCGGCCTGCGCCCAGCCGCGCAGGCACGCGGCCACACATGCTTCCGAGGACGAACGATCCCGTCAACTCGATGCCCCCGGCGGCGCCCACCGTCGTGAACCACCATCGACCCCGCTGCCACCGCCCGTTCCGGCGGCAGTGCGGCCGCTGACGCCGAGGAGGGCACGGTCAGTCGGTGGCCCGGGCGGCGGCCGGCAGTGGTTCGACCCCGACGACCCGGCGGATCCGGGTGGGCTCGACGAACACGGTGACCCGCCGCTCGCCGGGGATGCGCCAGCCGTACTCCTCGACGCCGAGGTACTTGCGGGCGAGACGGTCCATCTGCCGGTCGGCCTGCTCGCCGGTCACGAACTCGACGGCCCGGCCGTGGATCTGGACCCGGTCGTACGGATCGGCCGGGTCGGAGGCGGAGAGGCAGACCCGGGGGTCGTGGCGCAGGTTGCGCTCCTTGATCCGGCCGACGGAGGTGTTGAAGTACACCCGCTCGCCCTCCAGACCGACCCACATCGGCGTGACGTGCGGAGCACCGTCCACCCCGGTCGTCGCCACGAACCAGATCCACGGCTGCGCCAGCCGCGCCCGGAGGTCCTCCGTCCAGATGTCCACCGGCCGTCCTCTCTCGTCGTTCCGCGGCGGCCCCTGACGGGTGCCGCCCGTCTGATGCCGCCTCAGCGTAGCGAGCCTCTCGCGCTGGAACGGGAAGTCGACCGGGCCGACTTCCCGTTCCAGTACCGGGCGGTACAGTGCGATTCGGTGCGACGGCCCCGCGCGGTCGGCCACCAGGTGGATCGGGGGAGGGACGGGATGGACGGACGCACGGTCGTCCTCAACGAGTTGGCGCAGGGCGTCCGGCCGCTCGGTGAGGGCCTGAGCTGGTTCGAGGGCCTGGCCGACGCCGAGCAGTGCGAAGTCCTGCGCATGCTGGCGGAGTTCTGCCTCCAGGCCCGGGCCACCGGCGAGGACGGCCCGGAGAGCATCCGCCGGGCCGGGATCAGGCCCACCCACACCCCGGCCGTCCTGCTCGTGCGCGGGCGCATCGGCGAGCAGCTGGTGAAGATCGCCGACCTTCCGCAGGACGAACGGGCCAAGGCGTTCCGGCTGCTGGTGGCGCTCCTCGGTGTCGCCGACGAGCGGCGGCGGGCCGTCTTCTGCGCGGGCGGGTGCGGGCACGCCTGGCACCACGTGGGAACCTGACTCCGGCCGCGACCCCGACTCCGGCCGCGACCCCGACCCCGACCCCGACTCCGACCCCGGCCGCGAGGAGCCCGGCGGTTTCGGGACGACGGCGGGGTGGCCACTTCGCCGAGAGCGCACGGATTGCGCCGTTCGGGTGAGCGCGGGGTTCGGCGGGGCGGCCCGGTGGGCAGAGCCTGCGACATGACGACACCCGGGATCACCCGCCGCCACCGCCGCCGTTCCACCGCGCCCGCGTCCGCCGCCCAGGCCCGGCCCGTGCGGCAGCCGGTCCCGGCTCCGCCGGTCGGCCGGTGCTGCCGCACGTGGTCCAGCGAACACCTCACCCGGAGCGGCCGGGCCGTCCGCACCACCTGGCACGAGCCCGCCTGCCGGTCCTGGCACACCACCGCGTGACGGGCGGTGGCCGTGCCGGGGGAGCGGCCGCTGCCCGGCCCGCCGTGCCGAACGCCGGGGGCGATCTACCATGAGAGGCGAGGTCCGCTGCGGCCCGTACCTTCCCTCGCTGAAACGGTAGGGAGGCCGGCATGGAGTTCGAGGCCGGATCCAGAGGTGGGGGCGGGGGCGGGGGCGGAGCGCGCTATCTGCCGATCGCCGAGCACGGGTTGATCGGTGACCTCCGTACGGCCGCGCTGGTGGGGACGGACGGCACCATCGACTGGTACTGCTGCCCGCGGTTCGACGCGCCCAGCGTGTTCGGGTCCATCCTGGACGCCGAGCGGGGCGGCTCCTTCGAGCTGGCCGCCGACGTGCCGGCCCGGACCCGGCAGTTCTACTTCCCCGACACCAATGTGCTGATCACGCGGTTCTACGCGGCCGACGGCGTGGCGGAGATCCAGGACTTCATGCCGGTCGTCGACGAGTCCCGCGAGGCCTCCCGGCACCGGCTGATCCGGCGGGTGGTGTGCGTACGCGGGACACTGCCGTTCGCGGCCCGGATCGCGCCCCGCTTCGGTTACGGAGCGGAGCCGCACACGGTGCGGGTGCGGGCGGGTGAGGCCGTCTTCGAGGCCCCGTCGATGGCCCTGGCGCTGACGTCGACCGTGCCGCTGGAGGGCGACGGCCGGGACGTCCGCTCGCACTTCAAGCTCCTGGAGGGCGAGTCCGTGGTGTTCGCGCTGGACCGGATCGGTGAGGACGTCCGCCCGCGGGCGTGTCCGCACGCCGAGGCGGAGGCGCAGTTCGAGGCGACCGTCCGGTTCTGGTGCGACTGGCTGAGCCGCTCGCGCTACCGCGGCCGCTGGCGGGAGATGGTGCACCGCTCCGCGCTGCTGTTGAAGCTGCTCACCTACGCGCCGACCGGCGCGATCGTGGCCGCGCCGACGACCAGCCTGCCCGAGCGGATCGGCGGCGAACGCAACTGGGACTACCGGTACGTGTGGGTGCGCGACGCGGCCTTCTGCGTCTACGCCATGCTCCGCCTGGGCTTCACCTCGGAGGCCGAGGCGTTCATGGCCTTCCTGTCCGAGCGCGGCATCATGCGGGGCGCCGGCCCGTCCGGCCCGCTGCAGATCATGTACGGCATCGACGGGCGCAAGGACCTTCCCGAGTCCGAACTGGACCACCTCGAAGGGCATCTGGGCTCGGCGCCGGTGCGGGTCGGGAACGGCGCCACCCACCAGCTCCAACTGGACATCTACGGGGCGCTGATCGACTCCGTCTACCTGTACGACAAGTGGGGGCAGCCGATCAGCAGCGACCACTGGGACGAGGTCGGCGCCGTCGTGGACTGGCTCTGCGACCACTGGGACCAGCCCGACGAGGGCATCTGGGAGACCAGGGGCGGCCGGCGGGACTTCGTCTACTCGCGGCTGATGTGCTGGGTCGCGATCGAGCGGGCGATCCGGATGGCCAACCGGCGCGGCCTGCCCGCGGACCTCGGCCGCTGGCTGCGGAACCGGGACGCGATCTACCGGCAGATCATGCGGGAGGGCTGGTCCGCCGAACGCGGCGCGTTCGTCCAGTCCCTGGGCGCCGACGTCCTGGACGCCTCGGTGCTGATGATGCCGATGGCCAAGTTCGTCTCGCCCACCGACCCCAAGTGGCTGGCGACCCTGGACGCGCTCACCCGGGACCTGGTCTCCGACTCCCTGGTCTACCGCTACGACCCGGCGGCCAGCCCGGACGGCCTGCACGGCACCGAGGGCACCTTCTCGATCTGCTCCTTCTGGTACGTCGAGGCACTCACCCGGGCCGGCCGCCTGGAGGAGGCCCGGCTGGCCTTCGAGAAGATGCTCACCTACGGCAACCACCTCGGCCTCTACGCCGAGGAGATCGGCCGCACCGGCGAGCAACTCGGCAACTTCCCCCAGGCGTTCACCCACCTGTCACTGATCAGCGCGGCCTTCAACCTCGACCGCGCCCTCGGCTGAGCCGGGCGACGGAGCGTGGGATCCCGGATTCCGTGTCCCGGGCGACCTCGGCCTCCTGATCGTCGGGGCGGAGGAGGGCCGGCCGGCTGGTTGGTGTGCGGGGCCGACGGAACCAGGTAACGTCTTCCTCGTGTGCTTCCAGACGCCGATCTACGAGTGAGCGCGTGATGGGCCCCTGCTGACGTCCTTCGACGTCGCCGCCCGTCCCCCACCGATGAATCCGTAGACCGCTTCACTTCACTTCACTTCACCACCGGGAGAACCCAAGACCGTGAGCAAGAACATCAACAATCCCGTGGGCATGGGCGGCGGCCAGCGCAAGAGGCTGTCCCGCGCCGAACGGCAGAACAACGGCCCGCACCGCAACCTCGACCGCCAGGGTGCAGCCGACCAGAAGGCCGAGCTGGTGCGCAAGATGCGCGAGAAGGCAGGAACGGCCGAGGGCGCCGAGCGGGCGGACGGCGACACCGCACAGGGCTGACGCACCACCGCAGCGCACCGCCGCAGCGCGGCACCGCACAGGGCTGACGCACCGCTGCAGCGCGGCACCGCACGGGGCAGGGCTCCGGTACGGCGAAGGGGTCCCACCGACCGGTGGGACCCCTTCGCGTAGGCGGGTCAGCCCGCTGCCCCCGCCGCCGGCCGGACGGCGACCGCGTCGATCTCGAAGAGCATCCCCGGCAGGGCGAGCGAGGCGACCCCGCTGAGCGTCTGCGCGGGCAGCCGGTCGCCCCAGGCCCCGGCCAGGGCGCTGCCGAGGACGGCCAGCTTCTCCAGGTCGTGGTCGACGACGTACGAGCCGAGCCGGACCACGTGCTCGAAGCCGAGGCCGACCCCGGCGAGCGCGGTGCGCAGGTTGGCGAGGGCGAGCTCCACCTGGGCGGCGAAGTCGCCGGGCACGACCTGGCCGCCGGCGTCGGAGGCGTACTGGCCGCCGATGAACACCGGTTCGCCGGGCGCGGAGGCGGCGTGGCTGTAGCCGAACGGCGTCGGGTCGTGCAGGCCGGGCGGGTTGGTGATGGTGCGGGTGTCGGTCACGGGGTTCCTTCCCTGGTGTCGGGCCGAGCTGGGTGCCGGGGCGGTCTACGGCTCGGCCCGGGCGGCTTCCTCCCGGGCGTCGCGCCAACTCGGCGACTCCAGGAAGTGGTTGTCGAAGAGGTCCTGCTTGGCGAGGAGTTCCTCGACCGTCGCCTCGCCCGCGCGGATCCGCTCCAGCAGGCGGAAGTAGTCGAAGCGCTCCACCCCGGGGGTGATCACGATCAGCAGGTCCGCCCCGGAGTCCGGAGCCGCCGCGAAGGCGTGCGGCAGATGGGGCGGCACCACCACGAGGTCGCCGCTGCGGGCGGTGACCACCTCATTCCCGACCAGCACCTGGGCCGAGCCGTCGACGACGAAGAACAGCTCCGAGGAGCCCCCGTGGTAGTGCGGAGTGGCGCCGTCCTTGCCGCGCCCCAGTGTGACGCGCAGGGTGCTCAGGGCGCCGCCGGTGGCGCTGGAGTCCGCCAGCAGCCGCCCCTTGCCGCCGAGCATTCCGACGGTCTCGGCTTCGTCGCCCCGCACCACCACGGCTTCCGGTCCGATCAACGTCATTGGCCTCTCCCCACAGTGCGTGCTCAGATAGTTCTCTGGCTGATAGTACTACGTCTAACTATCCAGCGCCGAAGTAATATGCCCCCATGGATCACGTGGACGTCATGCTCGACCAGTGGGGCCGGGAGCGCCCGGACCTCGACCTGGCGGCGGTCGGCATCGTCGGCCGCCTCGGCCGCTTCGCGCTGCTCGCGGGCCGGGTCGTCGAAGAGGTGTTCAAGCACCACGGCCTCCAGCGCGGCGAGTTCGACGTTCTCGCCACCCTGCGCCGCTCCGGCGCGCCGTACGAACTGATGCCTTCCGAACTCGCCGCGCTGCTGCTGATGTCACGGGCCGGCATGACCAGCCGGATCGACCGGCTGGAATCGGCGGGCCTGGTGGAACGCCGCACCGACCCGGCGGACCGGCGCAGCGTCCGCATCGCCCTCACGGCGGCCGGACGCGCCCTCGTGGACGCCGCCTTCACCGACCACGCGGCCAACGAGACCACGCTGCTCTCCGCCCTCTCGGGCGAGGAGCGGGCCGCCCTGGACATGATCCTGCGCAAGCTGCTCGCCGACGTCGAGGGCGCGGAGAGTCCGGCGCCCTGACGGCCCGTGCCGTCCGTGACGACTACCGCGCCTCGACGTACTCCGCTTCCGTCGCGGCGGTGGCCACGGCCGTCGGCCGGGCGGCGATCGGCCTGCCCGGCCGGCGCCCCCCGTCCGGGACCCTCGCGCCGCGCATCACCAGCGCGTCAGGAGGGGGACGGCTCCAACTCCCCCGCGAAGACGATGACCTGGTCGATGAGGCTCCGTCGCAGATGGACGACGTCCGTCCCCGCCAGGCGGGGGCCGCCGTCCGGGGTGGTGAAGACCCACCGGTACCGGGCCCACTCGTCCGGCATGTCCACCTCCGAGCAGCGCGCCATCGTGCCGGTCCCCGCCGGGTGGCGCCGGAGGTCCAGTACGAACCGCTCGACCGCCGCGATTCCCTCGCTGCGACCCAGTGGCCCCCAGAAGACCACGTCCGAGGTCAGCGCCTGGGAGAGGAGGGCGGTGACATAGCTGTCGTCCGAGGCGTTGAACGCGGAGATGAAGGTGTCGATCGCGGAGCGTGCCGTCTCTTCCTGCATCCCCCAGTCATACCAGCTGTTGCCCGGGCGTTCGTCCCGCGAGCCGCTTTCCGATCACGGTTGGGCGTCCCGCACGAGACGGAGGGTGCGGGAGGGGGTGGTGGTGCGGTTCAGGTCAGTTCAGGCCAGTGAGTGACATGTTCACGACAGTAGCGTGATCTCTCCGTCACTGTACGTGCCAGTACCGTCATGCTGTTCCTACGGAGACGAACGGCCCGCCGTCGTCTCCGGTGGCGCGGCCACGCGATCGAGTGGCTGCCCTCCCATCCCGCCGGCGAGTGCTGTGCCGTCCGTCGCGGCCACGGCTGACGAGTAGCCGCTGCGGGCCTCAACGTCCTTATCCGTAAAGGGGATCGACTCATGCTGCCCACCATGTCGCAGGACGCCCGGGAGACCTTCCTCGCCGACCGCCGGGTCGGGGTGCTGAGCGTCGCGGACCCCAGAGAAGGCGACCGGGCGCCCCTGTGCGTGCCGGTCTGGTACGGCTACGAGCCCGGGGGCGAGGTCCTCGTCCAGACGGGGCGCGAGACGGTCAAGGGACGACTCCTGCGCGCCGCCGGCCGGTTCAGCCTCTGCGTGCAGGACGAGCGGCGGCCCTACCGGTACGTGAGCGTCGAAGGGCCGGTCGTCGCCGTCGAGGACCCGGTGCCGCCGGCCGTCCGGGACGCCCTGGCGCACCGCTACCTGGACCCGGACGAGGCCCGCGGCTACCTCGCCGCCACCGCCGACCAGCTCAAGGACGACATCCTGTTCCGGCTTCGCCCGCAGCGCTGGCGGACCGCCGACTTCTCGGCCTTCGCCGCCGACTTCACCGAGCCCGCCGAACCGGCGGCCGCCCCCGCCGCCCCCGCCGCCGACAGCGCGGACTGACCTGGCGTGCCGTCGGCACCGGCCCGCAGCCGCGGCCGACGGAGCCACCTCCTGAGAAGGATCCATGACCGACATCGACGTTTCGTCACGCCCGCTCCACCTCCCTGCCCCCCGCCCCGCGGCCCGCGCCTCCCGCGCCGACCGGCCGCAGGACCTCACCCTGCCGGAGCTCTTCGCCCGGCAGGCGGCCGCCCGCCCGGGCGCACCGGCCGTCCGCCACCGCGACCGCACCCTCGACTACGGCCAGGTGGACGCCGGATCGACCGCCCTGGCCGCCCGCCTCCTGGCCGCGGGCATCACCCCCGGCGAACCCGTCGGCGTGTGCGGCGGCCGCTCCCCGGAAGCGCTGATCGCCCTGCTGGGCATCCTCAAGGCCGGCTGCGCCTACGTCCCGCTGGACGACGACCTGCCCCCGGCCCGTCTGCGCGCCATGGCCGAGGACGCCGGACTGCGCGCCGCCGTCACTCTGCCCGGCGCCGAACGTCCGGTCCGCGGCCTACGGGTGAGCATCCCGGTCGTCGAGGACGGGGACCGCGCACCGGCACCCGACCGGACCACGGGCGTCCCGTCCACCCCCGGAGACTGCGCCTACGTCGCCTTCACCTCCGGCACGACCGGCCGCCCCAAGCCGGTGGCGATCCCGCACCGGGGAGTCGCCCGCCTCGTCCTGGCCGACCGCGAACTGCCCCCGCCCGGGCCGGGCGACCGGATCCTGCACGGCTACGGCCTCTCCTCGGACGCCTCGACCATCGAGATCTGGGGCGCCCTGCTGACCGGCGCCTGCCTGGTGATCGCCGACCGCGAGGAACTCCTCTCGCCGACCGCGCTGGAACACCTGCTGCGCAGCCGGGGCGTCACCGTCGCCTACCTGACCACGAGCGTCTTCCACCTGCTCGCCCGGACCCGCCCCCAGGCGATGGCGGGCCTGCGGTTCGTCTCGGCCGGCGGCGAGGCGATGGACCCGCGCCTGGCGAACGCCGTCCTCGCCGCCTGCCCCGGCACCACCGTGGTCAACTTCTACGGCCCGACCGAGAATTCGGTGGTCTCCACCGCCCACGTCGTCCGCCCGCTGCCCGAGGACGCCGCCGGCGTCCCGATCGGCCGCCCGTACGCCGCCACCACCTGCCACGTGCTGCGCGCCGACGGCACGCCCGCGGCGCCGGGCGAGGAGGGCGAGCTGTACGTCGGCGGCGACGGGCTGGCCCTCGGCTACCCGGGCGACGAGCAGCTGACCGCGGAGCGGTTCGTCCGGCTGCCGCAGGTCGAACCCGGCGGCCGGCTCTACCGCACCGGCGACCGGGCCGTCCGCACCGCCGACGGCCTGCTGGAGTACCGCGGCCGCGCGGACCGCCAGGTCAAGCTGCGCGGCGCGCGGATAGAACTCGACGAGGTGGAGGCCCGGCTGCGCGCCCACCCCGCCGTGGCCGAGGCCGTCGTCGAGGCCGACAGCGACGCGCTGACCGCCTACATCACCCCCACCGCCCCGGGGGAGCCCCTGCCGCTGCCCGAGCTGCGCGGCTACTGCGCCCGCTGGCTGCCGCCGCAGGCCGTGCCCGCGCTGGTCGCCCTCGACCGCTTCCCGGTGACCAGCGGCGGCAAGGTGGACCGCAAAGCCCTCCGCGCCGTCGACGTCGGCCGCGCGGACATCCCGCCGCAGGAGCAGCCGGCCGAAGGGCTCGCCGCGATCCTCACCGGGATCTGGCAGCAGGTGCTGCGCACCCGGCCCGCCCCCGAGGACGACTTCTTCCACCTCGGCGGCGACTCCCTGCTCGCCTCCGAGGCCGTCACCCGCACCCTCGCCGCCCTCGGCCTCGACGCCGCACTCAGCTCCACCCTCATCCGGGCGCTGCTCACCGCCCCCACCCTCGCCCGCTTCACCGAGGCCGTTCGGGCCGCCCGCGACGGCTCCCCGAACGGCGCCGGGGAGAGCACCGTCGACTTCGTCCGGGAGAGCGAACTCGGCTTCCACTTGCCGCCCGCCCAGGGCCCCGCGCCCCGCCCCCGGGACCCGGAGCACGTGCTGCTCACCGGTGCCTCCGGCTTCGTCGGCGCCTTCCTGCTGACCACCCTGCTGCGCCGCACCACCGCCCGGATCCACTGCCCCGTCCGCGCCGCGAGCCCCGCCCACGCCGAACAGCGGGTGCGCACCGCCCTCGCCCGCTACGGACTGCACCTCGACGAGGCCGACCGGCAACGCCTGGAGTGCTTCCCCGCCGACCTGGCCGAGCCGGGCCTCGGACTGTCGGCCGAGCGGCGCGCCGACCTGGCGGCCCGGCTGGACCTGATCGTCCACAACGGCGCCCAGGTCAACTTCCTCTACCCGTACGAGCAGCTGCGCGCCCCCAATGTGGAGGGCACCCGGGAGATGGTCCGGCTCGCCGCTCCCCGCCGTGTCCCGGTCCACTTCCTGTCGACCGTCGCGGTCGTCGCCGGCGCCGGGGCCGCCGGGGTGCGCGACATCGCCGAGGATGCCCCGATGGCCCACGCCGACGGGCTCACCATGGGCTACGCCGAGAGCAAGTGGGTCGCCGAAGGGGTGCTGCGCCGAGCCGCCGAGCAGGGACTGCCGGTGGCCGTCCACCGTCCGTACGAGGTGACGGGGGAGCAGGTGAGCGGGGTGAGCAACACCGAGACCGCGATCTGCTCGCTCTTCCGGACGATCGCCGAGACCGGGCTGGCCCCGGACATCGCCCTGCCGATGGACTTCGTCCCGGTCGACCACCTCGCCGAGGCCGTCGTCCACATCGCCACCCGGCGGGACGCCGACGGCCGCACCTACCACCTCACCAACCCCCGTCCCGCGATGCTGTCGGACGTCATCGACCGGATGCGCGCGGCCGGCTGCGCGGTGCGCACGCTGCCCTACCAGCGGTGGGTGGACGAGCTGGTGCGCCACGTCGCCGCGAACCCCACCAGCGCCACCGCGCCCTTCGTGTCGCTGTGCGTGGACCGCAGCCGCACCGCCGACATGTCCGTCAAGGAGCTCTACTTCGAGGGCACCTTCCCGGTGCTCGGCCGGCACAACGCCGAGGCCGCCCTGGCCGACAGCGGGCTGCACTGCCCGCCGGTCGACGCCGCCCTGCTGGACCGGTACCTGGAGTACTTCTTCAGCTCCGGCTACCTCCAGCGCCCCACCACCACCACCGGCGTCCGGGAGGGCACCCGATGACCGACACCGCCGCCCCCGCCCCGATCCCCGTCCCCGAGGTGACGCCCGGCACCGCCGGACCGCCCTGCGGCTACGCCCGGCTGCGCGCCGAACAGCCCGTCGTCCAGGCGCAGTTGCCCAACGGCGAGACCGCGTGGCTGCTCAGCCGCTACGCGGACGCCCGGGCCGCCTTCGCCGACCCGAGGCTGGTGCGGCCGCTGCTGTCCGCCTGGCCGCCCGTCGAGGGCGACGACGCGCCGCCGCCCTGCCTGCCGACCTTCCTGGAGATGCGGGGAGAGCACCACGAGCGGGTGCGGCGCGCCGTCCTACCGCTGTTCGGCCGCGGGCGCCTGGAGTTCATGCGGCCCCGCATCCGCGCCATCGCGGAGGAACTGATCGACGCCATGACGGCCGGCTCGCCCGACCGCACGGCCGACCTGGTGGCCGGCTACGTCGAACCGCTGCCGCTGCGCGTGCTGTGCGAGACCATCGGCCTCCCGCACGAGGACCGCGACCGCTACCTCCCGCACACCCTCACCCTGCTCAGCGCCGCCGGGCTGACCATGGACGAGATCCTCGCCGCGCTGTACGCCCTCCAGGACTACGCCTCCGAGCTGATCACCCGCAAGGAGGAGGAAGCGGGGGAACCGAAACAGGACGGGGACTACATCCGGCTGCTGCTCGCCGAGACCCGCCGCCCCGGCAGCGAGCTGGACAGGGACGACGTGGTCAGCTTCGTCGTCACCATGCTGATGGCCGGCTACAAGACCAACATGCAGCACACCGGGAACGCCCTGCTCACCCTCCTCACCCACCCCGACCAGCTGCGCCGGCTGCGCGAGGAACCCGCCGGGATCGCCGGCGCCGTGGACGAACTGCTGCGCCACGTACCGCTGATGAACGCGATCAACATCCTCGTCGCGGAGGAGGACCTCACCCTCCACGGGCAGCTGATCCGGGCCGGGGACGCCGTCGTGCCGGTGCCCGCCTCCGCCAACCGCGACCCCGAGGCGTTCACCGACCCCGACCGCCTCGACCTCACCCGCACGCCCAACCCGCACCTCGCCTTCGGCCACGGCCCGCACGCCTGCACCGGTGCGCACCTGAGCCGGATGCAGCTGGCCGTGGTGATCCAGGTGCTGCTGGAGAGGCTGCCCGGTATCGAACTGGCCGAGCCCGCCGAGTCGCTGCCCTGGGACGAGACCACCCCGCTGCGCGCCCCCGCCCGGCTGCCGGTGCGCTGGTGACGACGGCACCCCCGCCGCGCACCCCTGCTCCCGTACAGCCGCGCACCCCTGCTTCCGTAGAGAAAGGACCGCGCCGCATGAGCGCACCCCAGGCGCCCGCCACCACCGACGAGGTCCCGGACGGCATCCCGGACGTGGAGGCGCTGCCCCGCTACCCGTTCAGCACCGACGGCGACCGCCTCGCCCCCGAGCTGGACGAGCTGCGCAGCCGTTGCCCCGTCGCCCGGGTCAGGACCAACGCCGGTGGCGAGGCCTGGCTGGTCACCGGCTACGAGCTGGCCCGCGACGTCCTGCGGGACCGCGCCTTCGCCCGCTCCGTACTCGGCGAGGCCGACAGCCCGACCCAGGACGCCCCGATCCTGGCACCCGAACTGCTGGACGCCATGAACCACCTCCAGCAGGCCGGACTGCGCGACGAGGTGCTCGCCGCGCTCGGCCGCAACCAGCCCGAACTGCCCGCCGACTGGGTCGCCGAGGTGACGCGGGAGGGCCTGGAGCGGATGGTCGCCGAGGGCGTGCCGGGCGACCTCCAGCGCCACTTCGCCGAGTGGGTCGCCGCACAGTGCCTGTGCCGGCTGCTCGGTCTGCCCTTCGAGGACCGTGCGTGGCTCGCCGAGCGCGCCGACAAGGACCTCACCATGGCCACGTACTCGGACGAGGAACTGGCCGTCAACTGGGAGGAGATCCGCGCCTACATGGCGGCCTTCCTGGCCGCCCGCACCCCCGGGCAGCCGCGCGGCCTCGCCGACCGGCTCGCCGACCTGAACGCCGACCGGCCGTCCGAGGGGCCCGCCGGGCCGAAGGGGCTGAGCGACGAGCAACTGTCCAACATCGTCTCCGTGCTGTTCGTCAGCGGCTACGAGGACTTCGCCGGCTTCCTGGGCGTCGCCGCCGTCAACCTCCTCCAACACCCCGAGGCGATGGCGGAGTTGCGGGAGAGCCCGGAGGCGACACCCCGGCACGTGGAGGAACTGCTGCGGTGCAGCGTCGTCCTCGGCAACGCCATCCCGCGCTTCGTCACCGAGGACACCTCGCTGGGCGGCGAGCGGGTCAAGGCCGGTGAGCTGATCCTGCTCTCCCTGGACGCGGCGAACTACGACCCCGGCACCTTCGCCGACCCCGAGCGGTTCGAGCCCGCCCGCTCGCCCAATCCCCACCTGCGCTTCGGTCACGGCCGTCACCACTGCCCCGGCGCCCACCTGGTGCGGCGGCAGTCCGACACGGCCTTCCGGGTCCTGCTCCAGCGGTTCCCCGGGCTGCGCCTGGCGGTGCCGGTGGACGAGGTGCCGTGGCACCCGAACCGGATGGCCATCATGGCCGCCGCGATTCCGGTGACCTGGTGACCTGACCCCGCCCTGACCCTGCTCCGACCCCGCCCAGACCAGACCGGACCAGACCCGCGCCCCCTGCCCGCACACCGGGCCGGGGGCGCGGTCGTCGTCGCCCCCGGCGGCTCGCGTCGTCTCCCTTTCGCCTTGCTCATAACCTTTCAGAAAGGTTACCTCTCTCGCGTGTCCGACAGGCTCGGGTTGCTGCTTTGCGGTGGTTTGTAGGTGCTTGATGACGCATCATCACGCCGGGAGTCCAGAAGCGGTTGACGGCTGGGCTGATGAGATGCCATCGTCATAACCGTTCAGAGCAGTTACTCGGATCCAGGGGTGGAACCATGGCCAAGGAGCACGAGCGGCATGCCCGAGGGGCACCGGTGGGGCGGCGGATGCTGCTGGGGACCTTCGCCGCGGGGATGGCCGGACTCGCCGCCGCGCCCCCGCTCCAGCGCGGGTGGGAGAAGCTGCTCGGGGCGGCCTCTCAGCACGATCCGACCGGGCTCACCGGGCTGCTGCCGGACCCCGGCGGCTTCCGGTACTACAGCATCGTCGGCTCGGTGCCGCGCAAGGACGAGACCGACTACAGCCTGCGGATCGACGGCCTGGTCGACCGCCCGCGCAGCTACACCCTGCCCGACCTGCGCGCGCTGCCGCAGACCCGGATCGTCCGGGACGTGCTGTGCACCGACGGCTGGCGGGTGGACGGCACGCCCTTCCAGGGGGTGCGGCTCGCCGACCTGCTGGACGCGGCGGGCGTGCGCACCGAGGGCAAGGCGCTCCGCTTCACCTGCTTCGACGGCGCGTACAGCGAGAGCCTCACCCTGGAGCAGGCCCGGCGCCCGGACGTACTGGTCGCGCTCACCATGCAGGACCGGCCGATCAGTCACGAGCACGGCGGCCCGGCCCGGCTGTACGTGGCGCCGATGTACTTCTACAAGTCGGCCAAGTGGCTCTCCGGCATCACCGTCACCGACCGGGTCATCCCCGGCTACTGGGAGGAGTACGGCTATGCGGTCGACGGCTGGCTCGACGGCGCCGACCGCAGCGCCTGAACCTGCACGGCCCGAACCGGCGCTGCCCGAACCGGGCGACCGGGTCCGCCGGTTCACCCGGGCGCAGCGCCTGGTCCACCGGAGCACCGGACTGCTGATGCTGCTCTGCCTGGCCGCCGGAGCCTGCCTCTACCTCGGTCCGCTCGCCCAACTCGTCGGGCGGCGGCACCTGATGGTCACCCTGCACGAGTGGTCCGGCGTCCTGCTGCCGGTGCCGCTCCTGCTCGGCCTGTTCTCCCGTGCCGTCCGCGCCGACCTGCGCCGGCTGAACCGCTTCGCCCCGTACGACCGGCAGTGGCTGCGGGCCGCGCGCCGCCGCCTGACCGGGCCGCAGGACCGACCGGCGGGCAAGTTCAACGCGGGGCAGAAGCTCTACGCGGGCTGGATCGCCGGCGCTGTCCTGGTGATGGCGGCGACCGGACTGCTGATGTGGTTCACCGGGCTGCTGCCGGCCGTCTCCCGGACCAGCGCGATCTTCGTCCACGACTGCCTCGCCTGGGCGGTGGTCGCGGTCCTGATCGGGCACACCCGCCGGGCCCTGCGGGACCCGGAGTCGCGCCGGGGCATGCGCACCGGCCACGTCAGCCGCAGCTGGGCGCGTCGTGAGCACCCGCACTGGCTGCCGGAGGAGCGGGCCGGCGCCGAAGCCGCCCCGCGCGACCACGCCTGACGGCGGGCCGGATCCGGCCCGGACCGTCAACCCCGTTACACCCAAGAACACTTCACACACCTGGACGGAACTCCCGATGAAACGCTCCCTGACCGCCCTCGCGGTCGGCATGTCCCTCGCCGCCGTGCTCTACGCGCCCGGCGCCCTGGCCGACACCGCGCCGCTCACCGCCACCAGCTGCGCCGCCCCCGCGGTGACGGCCCCCGACGGGACACAGGTGGAGGGTGTCACCGCCGTCGCCCACCCGGCGGGCACGGTCGACGTGCCCGCGGTGTTCCCGCTGGGCGCCGACCACGTCCCCGACGTCCCCGCCTTCTGCGACGTCACGGTCACCCTCACCCACCCCGGCCAGGGCGACCACGCCAAGGTGCGGGTCTGGCTGCCGCAGCAGACCTGGAACGGCCGGCTGCAGACGATCGGCGGCCAGGCCTACGCCGCCGGTGACTACGGCAGCAAGCTCGCCCTCGCCGTGAAGAGCGGCTACGCCGCCGCCACCACGGATGCCGGCGTCGGTACGTACCTCGACAGCCACTGGGGGTTGAAGGCCGACGGCACGGTCGACGCGGCGCTGCTGGAGAACTTCGCGTCCCGCTCCGAGCACGAGGCGGCGGTCGTCGCCAAGGACGTCATCGCCGGCCACTACCAGCGGGCCGCCGCGTACTCCTACTTCAACGGCTGTTCGACCGGCGGGCGCCAGGGGTACGCGGAGGCGCAGAAGTACCCGGAGGACTACAACGGCATCCTGGCCAACGCGCCCGCCGTGCACTGGGCGGAGTTCGAGGTCGCCACGCTCTGGCCGCAGATGGTGATGAACGAGCAGCACACCTACCCGACCGCCTGCGAGTTCGACGCCTTCACCGCCGCCGCCGTCCAGGCCTGCGACGGGCTCGACGGCGCCCGGGACGGCCTGGTGTCCCGGCCGGACGAGTGCGGCTTCAACCCGCGCCGGCTGATCGGCACCACCGTCGAGTGCGAGGGCAGGAAGGTGACGATCACCGAGGCCGACGCCGAGGTGGTCCGCCGGATCTGGGACGGGCCGCGCACCACCGACGGCCGCCGGCTGTGGGCCGGGGTGCCCAAGGGCGCCCAGCTGAGCGCCCTCGCGGGGCACACCACGGACCCGTCGGGCAAGCCGGTGGGCGCGCCGTTCCCGGTGCCCGCCGCGTGGGTGTCCACCTGGGTGGCCGAGCAGCCCTCGCTCGACGTCACCACCCTCACCACCGCGCGCTTCACCGAGCTGTTCCAGCAGTCGGTGGCCGAGTACGACGACGTCATCGGCACCGACGACGCGGACCTCTCCGCCTTCCGCGACGCCGGAGGAAAGCTCCTCAGCTGGCACGGCTCGGCCGACGAGTTCATCCCGGCCGACGGTACGGTGCGCTACCGCAAGCAGGTGGAGCGGGAGCTGGGCGGCGCGCAGCAGGTCGACGACTTCTACCGGCTGTTCCTGGTGCCGGGCGCGGCCCACTGCGGGCTCAACGGTCCCAGCGGCCGCACCGACGACCTCGCCGCGCTGACCGCCTGGGTCGAACAGGGCAAGGCGCCGCAGACGCTGCCCGCCACCCTGAACACCGCGGACGGCCGTACGGTCAGCCGCAACCTGTGCGCCTACCCGCTGGTCTCCCGCTACAGCGGCCACGGTGACGTCGCCGACGCGGCCGCCTTCCGCTGCGTCCCGGCCGACCGGCACTGACCCGGCCCCCGCGGCAGCGCGGCCCGTACCCCGATCGGGGGCACGGGCCGCGCTGCCTTCTGTTGCCGGAGGGTCAGGGGCGGGCCCCGCCGGTCCGTTCCGGCAGGACCAGCGGCACCCCCGTGCGCGGGTGGGGCAGCACCTCGACGGGGTGGCCGTACACCTCGCTGAGCAGCGGTGCGCGCAGCACCTCGGCGACCGGGCCGTCGGCGATCGTGCTGCCGTCCGTCAGCAGGACCACCCGGTCCGCGTAGGCGGCCGCCAGGGACAGGTCGTGGAGCACCACGACCACGCCGTCCCCGGCGGCGGCGCGCTCCCGGGCGATCCGCAGCACCAGTTCCTGGTGGCGCAGGTCGAGGGCGGCGGTGGGCTCGTCCAGGAGCAGCAGCGGGGTGCGCTGGGCGAGCACCCGGGCGAGCGCGACCCGGGCCCGTTCGCCGCCGGACAGGGCGGTGAAGGGCCGCCCGGCGAAGGGGGTGGACTCGGTGGCGGCCATCGCCTCGGCGACCACCGCCTCGTCCTCGGCGGCGGCCGCCGTCCCCGTCCAGGGGGCGCGGCCCATCCGGACCACCCGGTCGGCGGGGAACGGGAAGGACAGCGTGGCGGACTGCGGCAACAGCGCCCGGTGCAGGGCGAGTTCGGCCGCGCCGTAGTCGGCCAGCGGGCGGCCGCGCAGGGTGACGGTGCCGCCCTGCGGGGCGGCGTCCCCGGCGAGGACGGAGAGCAGGGTGGACTTGCCCGCGCCGTTCGGCCCGAGCAGCGCGACCACCTCCCCGGCGGTGACCCGGACCGAGGCGCCGGCCAGCAGCGGGCGGCCGCCGACGGTCAGTCGGACCGCCTCGGCGGCGAGCAACTCGGAGCCGGGCAGAGGGCGTTCGGGGACGGGGCGGGACCGGTGCAGCCTCATGCCCAGCCTCCCTGCTTGGTCCGGGTCCGGCGCAGCAGCCAGAAGAAGAACGGGCTGCCGATCAGGGCGGTGAGCACCCCGAGCGGCAGTTCGGCCGGGGCGGCGAGGGTGCGGGCGGCGAGGTCGGCGGCGACCAGGACGAGTGCCCCGCCGAGGGCCGAGGCGGGCAGCAGGAAGCGGTGGCCGGGCCCGGCCAGCATCCGCAGCAGGTGGGGGACGACCAGGCCGACGAAGCCGATGATGCCGCTGACCGCGACGGCCGCCGCGGTGAGCAGGGCGACCACGGCGATCAGGGTGAGCCGCATCCGCTCGACGTCCACCCCGAGGTGGCGGGCGGGGCGTTCGCCGAGCGCCAGCAGGTCCAGCTTGCGGGCGTACAGCGGGGCGACGGTGAGTCCGACGACGGCGAAGGGCAGGACGGCGAGCACCTTGCCCCAGGTGGCCTGGGAGAGCGAGCCGAGCTGCCAGAAAGTCACCTGGCTGATCGCGGCGGAGTCGGCGGTGAACAGCAGCAGGCCGATCAGCGCGCCGCAGAAGGCGTTCACCGCGACCCCGGTGAGGATCAGCGTGACCACCTCGGTCCGGCCGCCGGCCCGGGCCATCAGGTAGACCGCGAAGACCGTCGACAGCCCGCCGGCGAAGGCGAACACGGTGACCGTCCAGCCGCCGAGGGCGTCCAGACCGAGCACGATGCAGGCCACCGCGCCGACCGCGCCGCCGGAGGAGACGCCGATCACGGCGGGCTCGGCGAGCGGGTTGCCGAACACGCCCTGCATCAGGGCGCCGGCGCAGCCGAGCGAGCCGCCGACCAGCAGGGCGAGCACCACCCGGGGCAGCCGGACGTTCCACAGCACCGATTCGGGTACGCGCTCCAGGGCGTGCCCGCCGAGGCCGAGGCGGTGGGCGGCGGAGCCGAGGATGTCGCCGAGCGGGATGCGGTAGGCGCCGGTGCCGGCCGCGAGCAGGGCGCAGAGCACCAGGGCGGTGGCGAGCACGACGGTGATCAGGGTGCTGCGGGAGGGGCCGGGGCGGGCCTTCGGCCGGCTCTGCGCCGCGTTCTTCTCCCGTACGGCGGTGGTCACTTGGCGCCTGCCGGGTGCAGCTGGGCGGTGATCTCCCGGAGCACCTGGGGGGTGCGCGGGCCGTAGCTGAGCAGTTGGCCGTCCTCGATGGAGACGATCCGGCGGTCCAGCCCGGCCGGGGTCTGGGCGACGCCGGGGAGCTTGAGCAGCCCGTCGACGCCGCCGACAGAGTCGAGTCCCTTGCTCATCACCAGGATCGCGTCGGGCGCGGCCTTGACCAGGGCTTCGCTGGTGAGCGGGGTGAAGTCGCCGGTGAGTCCGGCGGCGGTGCCGGCGTCCTCGCCGCCGACCGCCTCGATCAGCGAGCCGGCGCCGGAGGCGGGGCCGCCGAGCAGGTAGACGGAGGCGCTGCCGCGCAGGTAGAGGAAGGCCACCTTGGGCCGGCTGCCGCCGGCCGGTACGGCGGCCTCGGCTGCGGCGATCCGCTGCTCGGTGCGCTCCTTCAACTGCCGCCCGGCGTCCGGGACTCCGAGTGCGGCGGCGACGGTGTCGATGCGCGGGCCGACGTCGGCGAGGCGCTTGGCGTCGTCCAGCACGAGCAGCGGGACGCCGGCCGCGCGGATCTGGTCGATCGCCTCGGCCGGGCCGGTGGAGCGGTCGGCGAGGACGACGGTCGGGTGCAGGGACAGCACGCCCTCGGCGGAGACCTCGTGGGCCTGGGTGATCACCGGCAGGGCGGCGGCCTGCCGGAAGGTGGTGGAGACGTCCCGGGCGACCGCCTTGGGGCCGAGGCCGAGGCTGAACACCAGCTCGGCGAGGCTGCCGTTGAGCGGGATGATCCGCTCGGCGCTGGTGACGGTGACCTGGCGGCCGTCGGCGGAGGCGGTGGTGGCCGGGAGGCGGGGGACGGGTTCGACGGGCAGTGGCTCGACCGCGTCGGGGGAGCGGGTGGCCCCGGCCGTCGTTCCGCCGGTGGCGGTGCCGGTGCGAGGAGCGGTGCTGCAAGCGGTGAGGGCGAGCACCAGGCCGAGGAGTAGCAGCAGGAGGGCTGGCCCGCGGGCCACCTGGGGTCGGGTCGTACTGCTGCTCAACGGGCTTCCCTTCGTGGGGTGTTGTCGTCCGCTCCGGCCGGGGAGGCCGGGTGGCGGGGCTCTTGACTCACATATTAGGTTAGCCTTACCTAAATCCCGCAAGGGGGTCGGTTTCCCGGCCACCCCTTCTCCGTCGTGCCCGCACGGCCCGTCCCGCCGTGCCTGCGCGTCGTGCCTGCCTGTCGTGCCTGCCCGCAGGGTCCTCCCTGCCCGCACGGCCGTGTCCTTCCGAGGAGTGATCCGCGTGTCCCTGCCCAGCCGGCTCCGCCGCCTGGCCGCCACCCTGGTGGCCGTACTCGCCGCCCTGTCGGCGGTGGTCCTCTCGCCGTCCCCGGCGGTGGCCGCCGAAGGCAAGGTCTCCGGCGGGCGGCTGGACTGGGGGATCAGACAGTCCTTCCTGACCTACGTCACCGGGCCCATCGCCAAGGGCAGTTGGGCGCTCACCGGCGGCGCGGCCACGGTCGGCGGCAACACCTTCCGGTTCCACTCCGCCAACGGCACCTACGACCCGGCCACCGGCGCGCTGACCGCGGCCTTCTCCGGCGGGGTCCGCTTCACCGGGCACCAGGAGAACGGCAGCAACGCGCTCGACCTGAGCCTCGGGCGGCTCACCTTCCGGGCCGCCCCCGGTGGCGCGGCCGGGCTGTACGCCGACGTCAGCAGCAAGTCCAAGGAGACCGGCCAGGTCGGCACCGCCGGCCAGGCCAAACTGGCCGAGCTCTCGCTGGCCGGCGTCGACCTGCGCGGCGCCGCCGGGACGCTGAACCTCGCCAACGTCCCGGCTACTCTCACCGACGCCGGGGCGAAGGCCTTCGGCAACTTCTACCAGGCCGGTACGGCCCTGGACCCGCTCAGCCTCTCCGTCAACCTGCCCGCCGCGCAGCCGAGTCCGGCGGCGGCCGCGCCCGGCGCCACCCCGGGCACGACGCCGGGTACCGGCCAGGGCGCGACACCCACGGCTGCGTCCCCGGCCGCGACCGCCACACAGCCAGCCGCCCAGGCGCCCGCGCGGACCGAGTTCGGCAACGGCGCCCTCGACTGGGGCGTGCGCCGCACCTTCCGCGACTACGTCACCGGCACGATCGCCCAGGGCCGTTGGGAGCTCGGCGGCGGCGCGGCCGACGGCGGCGCCTTCTACCGCTGGACCCCGGCCAAGGGCAGCTACGACCCCGGCACCGGCGAACTCACCGCCGGCTTCACCGGTACCGTCCGCTTCACCGGTCTGCGCAGTGGCGACGGTTACGGCCTGGACCTCACCCTGGCCGACCCGGCCGTCAGCGTGGCCGAGGGCCGGGGCCGCCTGCTCGCCGACGTCTCCGGACGCACCCCGGACGGCGCCACCCAGCAGCTGACCGGCGTCGAACTGGCGACCTTCGACGCCGCCGGCCTCAAGCCGGAGGGCGGCCTGCTCAAGGCCGTCGAACTGCCGCTCAAGCTCGCCGACGGCGGCGCCAAGGCCTTCGGCGGCCTCTACCCGGCGGGGACCGAGATGGACCCGCTGAGCTTCGCCGTCGCCCTCGACCCGGCCGCCGCCCTGCCCCCGCTGCCCGACCTCGGCAGCGCCCCGGCCACCCCGGCCGCTGAGGCCACCCCGGTGAGCCCGGCCGCCTCGCCGGTCGCGGCCGCCGCGGACTCCTCCACGGGCGGCTTCCCGGTGGCCGCCACGGCGGGCGGCGCGGTGCTGGTCGCCGCGTTCGCCGTGACCGGCGGGCTGCTGCTGCGCCGCCGCCGCTCGGCCGCCGCGCCGGACGCGGACCAGTCGGCCTGAGCCGTCCCCCTTCCCGTCCTGCCCCCGTCCCCCTTGTCCCCGTCCCCCGTGTCCCCCCCGTCACCTGAACGGAGCATCACCATGTCCCGCAACCGCACTCGGCTCGCCGCTCTGGCCGCCGCCACCGCCGGCCTCGGCCTGACCGCCCTCGGCGCCCCCGCGCTGGCCTTCGCCGGCGGCGCCCCGGGCAGCGTCAGCTACGACACCGGCGCGCTGGACTGGGGGGTGAAGGCCAGCTTCCGCAGCTACATCGAGGGACCGGCCTCCCAGGGCGGCGCGGTCGAGCCGACCGGCGGCGCGACCCGCAACGCCGACGGCACCTTCCACTTCGGGCTGGCGAACGCCACCTACGACCTCGGCACCCACGCGCTCAAGTCCTCGTTCACCGGCGGCGTGCACTTCACCGCCCACCACGGCGCGCTGGACCTCGCGCTCAGCGACCTGAGGATCGTTACCTCGGGCACCACCGGCACCCTCACGGCCGACACGGCCGCCAAGGAGACGGTGGGCGCCTCCGAGATCACCCGGCGCGACGACGTGCCGCTGGTGACCTTCACCGTCGGGCGGGACACCACCACCGGGGTGCCGACCGGCGCGAAGCTCACCGAGCAGGGCGCCAAGGCCTTCGCGGGCTTCTACGGGGCGGGAACGGACATGGACCCGCTGTCGCTGCTGCTCAAGCAGGGCCCGGTGACGCCCACTCCGACGGCGACGGCCACCCCGTCCGCCACCGCTTCGCCGACGGCGCAGCCGACCGGCACGCCGTCCGCTAACGCCTCGCCGTCGGCGACCGCCTCGCCGACCGCGACCGCGACCGCGACCGCCACGGCCACCGCCTCGCCGACCGCCACGGCCACCGCGACACCCCTGCCGACCGGCACCCCCGGCGCCGGCTCCGACCGTCTGCCCGTGCTGAACGGCACCTTGAACTGGACGGTCAAGGAGAGCTTCCGCAAGTACCTCGAATCCCCGATGGCCGCCGGGAAGGTCGAGTTCGGCGGCGGCGCGGCCGACTACCGCTTCGGCGGTGCCACCGGCACGTACAACACGGCCGACCACACGCTCACCGCCGGCTACACCGGCTCGGTCCGCTTCCTCGGCCACCCGGGCAAGGACGGCTGGGCGCTCGACACCACGCTCTCCAAGCCGGGCCTGGTCATCGACAAGGACGGCGCCTTCCTCACCGCCGACGTCAACGGCAAGTCCCCGGACGGCCGGTCGACCGCGCTGACCGGCGCGCGGATCGCCAAGCTCGACGTCCCCGCCGCCGCCTTGAAGCCGGTCGACGGCGTCGTCACGCTCACCGGTGTCCCGGCCACGCTGACCGCCGAGGGTGTCCCGGTGTTCTCCAACTACCCGGCGGGTACGGCCCTGGACCCGGTGAGCGCCACCCTGGCCGTCGACAAGGACGCCAAGCTGCCGGCCGCCGGCTCCTCCGGCACGACCGGCGGCGGCAACCCGGCCGCGGGCGGCCAGGGTTCGGGCGGCCAGGGTTCCGGCGGTGGGGCGGGCAGCGGCGCGGCCGGCGGGGCCTCGCTCACCACCACCGCGCTGAGCGGCACCGACACCGGCGCGCTGGCCGCGACCGGCGCGGACACCCCGGTGGTCCCGCTGCTGGCCACCGCGGCGGGACTGCTGCTGGTGGGCGGCAGCG
>NZ_JBHZCY010000144.1:0-23105 GCF_042786665.1 Kitasatospora sp. NPDC059146
GCCGCCGCCCCCCCCGCGCCCGGGGGGGGGCGCCGGGCCCCCCCCCCCCCGCGTCCGGGGGTTCCTGCTGCCCGGCGGGCCGGCCGGTGGACCGGCCCCGGTGGACTAGCCCAGCGGAAGGCTGCGCAGCACCAGCCCGGTGGCCGGCTTCGGCCCGAACGAGGTGGACTTGCGCGGCATGGTGACGCCCTGTTCGGCCAGTCTGCGCACCACGCTCTCCCGGACCGGGTGCAGCAGTACGGCGGTGCCTCCGGTGCGGGCGGCCTCGCGCTCGGCGGCCGCGGCGGTGTGCAGGTAGCCGATGTCGTCGGGGCCGTCGGGGACGTGCCAGGTGTGGTCGAGCAGGGTGGCGTGCAGCACGGTGGCGTCCAGGCGGCGCCACTCCTCGGGCCGGTCGTGCGGCACGGTGGCCCCCAGCAGGGCCTCCTCCGGCTCGCCGAGCAGCCAGAACACGCCGTCGCCGCCGGTGAGGACGAAGCCGTTGCCGCCGTGCCGCTTCTGCTCGGCGAGGGCCTGGAGGGCGGCGGTCAGCGGACCGGGGACCTCCTTGACCTTCCACTGGTCGCCGAGCTTCTCCAGGGCCTCGGCCACCGGCAGCCGGTACAGCACCCGGTGGATGGCCCGGACCCGCAGCGGGTAGCGGGCGGTGTCCACCAGCAGCACCATGCCGCGGTCCCACGGGCTGCGGGGCAGGTGGCGGTGCTCGCGCTGGAGCCGCAGGTACATCTCCCAGCGGTGGTGGCCGTCGGCGATCAGGGCCCGGCAGGTGGCCAGGTCTCGGCTGATCTCGCCGAGGTCGGCGGGGTCCGTGACCGCCCACAGGCGGTGGTGGGTGCCGTCGGTGGTGGCGGTGGAGAGCAGCGGCTCGCCCTCGACGGTCCGCTCGATGACGCCGGAGGCGCCGCCGTTGCCGCGGTAGGTGAGCAGCAGCGGTTCGAGGTTGGCCCGGGTGGTGCGCATCAGGCCGACCCGGTCGGCGACCGGCCGGGGCATCACGTCCTCGTGGGGGAGGACGACGCCGGCCTCGGGGCCGCTCACCGCGAGGGCGCCGATCAGGCCGCGCTGGAGCAGCTCGGGCGTGTCACCGTTGCCGGGGACCCGCTGCTCGTAGACGTAGATGGCCGGCTCCGGGTCGGCGGCGAGGACGCCCTCGCGCTGCCAGGCGGCCAGCAGCCGGGCGGCGTGCCGGTACTTGGTGTCGCGGTCGGGGCGGTCGCCGGCGTCCTCGGGCTCCGGGCGGGGCAGGATCAGCCGGACCACGTTGTGCGGGTCGGCGGTCTCCAGGTCGAGCCGGCGCCCCGGGTCGACGACGTCGTACGGCGGGGACATCACCGAGGCCAGCGCGCCGACCCGGTCGGGGACGTAGCGCAGGCCACGGAAGGGGGACAGGGACAGGCCTGCGGTGGCGACGTGCCCGGGATCGCCGGGGCCGCCCACGGGAGTCTCGACTCCGTCTTCTGCACTGGGTGTGCTCATTCTGGGCATCGTAACCGGGTACGCGTTGTTGAGAGATCGGAATCCCCGTGCCGAACGGTCGGACGGGTGTACGACCGAGGGCGAGGTACGGCATGGAGGACGGGCAGGAACGGTTGGACGGCGGTGCGTCGGGGGAGCGCGTGCCGACGGGCGGCGTGCCCGCCCAGGGGCGGACCGGGGAGCCGGTCGGGGACGTCTACGACTGGTTCCGCCGGGGCGCGAAGCTGCTGGCCCAGGGGCACCCGGCGGCGGCCGAGCAGTTGCTGGCCCGGGCGGCGGAGGCCGAGCCGCACTCGCGCAGCATCCGGGAGGCGCTGGCCCGGGCGCAGTTCGACGCCGGTTCGTACGCGGCGGCGCTGGAGAACTTCCGGGCGGTGGCGCAGGCCGATCCCTCGGACGACTACGCTCAGTTCGGGTGGGGGGTCGCGGCGGCCCGGCTGGGCGACTTCGAGACCTCCGCCGAGCACCTGGCGCTGGCGGTGGCCATGCGGCCGGGGACCGACCACTACCAGGCGGCGCTGCGGCAGACCAGGGCGACCCTGGCGGCCCGCGCCGGGGCCTACGGCCCACTGCTGCCGGGGGCGCCCGGCTACCGTGGGCCGGGGGTGCCCGGGCAGGTCGGGGGAGGGCCCGGCGGCGTCGACGAGGACGCCTGACCGGGCGGGCAGTGACGAGCAGACGAACCGCGGTGAACGCGGACGAACCGCAGTGAATGAGGTAGGGCAGGCATGACCGAGACGGCCACCCCCGCGCGACGGACCACCCCCGGCGGCAGCGACCGCCCGCTGACCGAGGCGTACGACACGGCACTGCTGGACCTGGACGGCGTGGTCTACGCCGGCCCGCACGCGATCGAGCACGCGGTGGACTCGCTCGCGACGGCCCGGACGGCCGGGATGCGGCTCGCGTACGTGACCAACAACGCCTCCCGCCCGCCGCGGGTGGTCGCCGAGCACCTGACCGAGCTGGGTGTGCCGGCCGAGCCCGCAGACGTGATCAACTCGGCCCAGGCGGCTGCCCGGGTGGTCGCCGAGAAGGTGCCGGCCGGGGCGAAGGTGCTGGTCGTGGGCGGGCTGGGCCTTGAGGAGGCGCTGGCCGAGCGCGGGCTGGTCGCGGTCCGCTCGCTGGCCGAGGAACCGCTCGCGGTGGTGCAGGGCTTCGACCCGTCGGTCGGCTGGGCGCAGCTGGCGGAGGCCGCGTACGCGGTGCGCGGCGGGCTGCCGTGGGTCGCCTCCAACACCGACATGACGGTGCCGACGGCCCGCGGCATCGCGCCCGGCAACGGGACGCTGGTGGCGGCGGTGCGGGCGGCGGCGGGGGTGGACCCGGAGGTCGCGGGCAAGCCGCTGCCGCCGATGCACCGGGAGACCGTGCTGCGGACGGGTGCGCGGCGGCCGCTGGTGGTCGGGGACCGGCTGGACACCGACATCGAGGGCGCCTTCAACGGCGGGGTGGACAGCCTGCTGGTGTTCACCGGGGTGACCACCCCGGTGCAGCTGCTGGCGGCCCCGGTCGAGCACCGGCCGACGTACCTGGCGGCCGACCTGCGCGGCCTGCTGGTCGCGCAGCCGGCGGTGACGGCGGCGGGCGGCGGCTTCGGCTGCGGCGGCTGGACGGCGGTGGCGGAGGGCGGTGTGCTGCGGCTGACCGGTGCCGGGGACCGCTGGGACGGCCTGCGGGCGCTCTGCGCGGCGGCGTGGACGGCGCTGGACGCGGACGGCGGGCCGGTGGACGGGCGGAAGGCGCTGGCCGAGCTCGGGTTCTGAGGTCGCTCGGGACGGTCGTCCGGAATGTTTGTCCGGAACGTTTGTCCGGGACGGTCGTTCGAGACGGCCGTCCCGGACGGTCGTCTGAGTCGTACGTCCGATTCAGACGTCCAGGGCGGGGCCGGGTATCCAGGGCAGGGCCTTCGCAGCAGGCGTCTGACACGGACGTACGAACCGTTCCTCGGTACGGACGTCCGTGTCAGACGCCCGGCCCGGCCCTCAGAGCAGGGTGCGCAGCCGCAGCAGGTCCCGGAGGCCGGCCTCCAGCTTGATCCGGCCGCTCGCCCACGCGGAGGCGAAATTGAGCTCTCCGCCGACCAGGGCGAGCAGGTCGTCGCCGGCCATGGTGAGCCGGATCGCGGCCTTCTCGGCGGGCTGGCCGGGCACGGCGGACACGTCCTGGATCCGGCCGTCGCGCAGCTGCCCGGTGAAGGTCAGGTCGAGGTCGGTGATCCGGCAGCTCAGCGAGCGGTCGAGGGCGGCGGCCTTCCGGACGTCGCCGGTGGCCTTCGCCATGTTCCGGCTGAGCTGCTCCAGCGCCTCCCGGCACTCCTCGGCGTTCGCCACGGCGCTCGCTCCATCCCCAGGTCACTACGGTGCGGACTGCCGGGCCACGGTACCTCAGGAGGGTTTTGGCGGTAGCGTCGTCGGTGGGGTGCCCGGAATCGCCCGGGTGCCGAGGGCGACGGAGCGCGGCGCGCTGTGCGCGCGCAGGCGCGGAGGAGGCACCCGGATGCTGCCGAGGACGGTGCGGGGAGCGGTGGCGGCCGCCGCCGTGGTGGTGGAGGAGGTCGGCAAGCGGGTCGTCGACACGGCGGCCGCGGTCCTGGAGAAGACCGGCGTCGACGTGGCCGAGGTCGAGCGCAGGCTGGGCGGCCAGTTCCCGCCGTCGGCGAAGACGCTGCAGACCCTGGCGGAGGAGGCCGTCACCGCCGGGCGGGCCGGGGTGGACCTGGCGGTCGGGGTGGCGCGCAACGAGGTGGAGAAGGCCTTCGAGAAGGTCGGGGACCAGGTGACCAAGGTCGGCGTGGTGCTGGCGTACCTGGAGAGCAAGCTGCGCGAGGTCGAGGAGGAGCCCGTCGCGGCCAAGGCCGGGCCGGGCCCGGCCTCGACCGGGTACCCGGCGGAGGAGCCGGTGCCGGCGCCCCGGGCGGACGACCTGTTCGGACGCGGCTGGGAGTTCGAGGACGAGCGTGTGGCGGCGGAGCCGATAGTGGCCGAGCGGGTCGAGGTGGACGAGCCGGTCGAGGTCGATCCGCCGGTGGCGCCGCCGGAGAAGGCCGCGGGGGAGAAGAAGGCCGCCGCCGCGAAGACCACTGCCGCGAAGACCACTGCCGCCGCGAAGGTCGGCGCGGCGAAGAAGGCGACCACGGCGAAGAAGGCCGGTACGGCGAAGAAGACGGCCGTCGCCAAGAAGGCCACGGTGAAGAAGACGGCCACCGCGAAGCGGACCGAGGCGGACGGCCGGGCCGGGGCGGCGGCCGAGCGCACGGCGACCAGGAAGACCACCGTCCGCAAGGCCAGCAGCACGAAGAAGCCCGATGACCGGGACGAGTGAGCCGGGCGCACCGGCCGAGCCCGCCCAGCTCGTCGAGCCCACCCGGCCCACCGAGCCCACCGAGTCCACTGAGTCCACCGAGCCCGCCCGGTCCGCCGTGGCGGAGGGGCCGCTCGGCGTCGAACTGCTGCCCACCGGGCACCCCGGAGTGGATGCCGGGCTGGCCCGGTTGGAGGCTTTGGACGGGGTCCCGGCCGAGGCGCACGTCGCGGTGTACGAAGATGTTCACCAGCGGCTCGCCGACGCGTTGGCCGCGCTCGACCAGGAATGATCCGCAGGACCCGTAGGAGCTGAAACACCAGTGGCAGTGGCACGACGCCGACTCGACGCGGAGCTGGTCCGCCGCAAGCTGGCCCGGTCGCGTGAGCACGCGTCCGAGCTGATCGCGGCCGGCCGGGTGACCGTGGGTGGTACCACCGCGACCAAGCCGGCCACCCAGGTGGAGACCTCGGCGGCGGTCGTGGTGGCCAAGGACGACAACGACCCCGACTACGTCTCGCGCGGCGGGCACAAGCTGGCCGGGGCGTTCGCGGCCTTCGTGCCGCAGGGCCTGGTGGTCGAGGGCCGCCGGGCGCTGGACGCGGGCGCCTCCACCGGGGGGTTCACCGACGTGCTGCTGCGGTCCGGGGCGGCCCACGTGCTGGCGGTGGACGTCGGCTACGGGCAGCTGGCCTGGTCGCTGCAGAGCGACGAGCGGGTGACGGTGATGGACCGCACCAACGTCCGCGAGCTGACCCTGGAGACGATCGGCGGCACCCCCGTCGACCTGGTCGTCGGTGACCTCTCCTTCATCTCGCTGGGCCTGGTGCTGCCCGCGCTGGCCGCCTGCGCGGCCGCGGACGCGGACCTGGTGCTGATGGTCAAGCCGCAGTTCGAGATCGGCAAGGAGAGGCTCGGCAGCGGCGGGGTGGTGCGCAGCCCGCAGCTGCGCGCCGAGATGGTCCGGCAGGTCGCCGGGCAGGCGTGGGAGCTGGGGCTGGGCGTGCGCGCGGTCACCGCGAGCCCCCTGCCGGGGCCGTCCGGGAACGTCGAGTACTTCCTCTGGATGCGCCGGGACGCCCCGCAGCTGGACCCCGCGGACGCGGACCGGGCCGTGGCGGAGGGGCCCCGATAGGGTGCTCTGCGAGCGTCCGGCCCGTCATGCTGGATGGCGCGGCCGCACCGGGCCGAGGGCGACCCGGCAGGCGTAGGGAGAGGGCAGCGGCATGAGCGATGGAGAACGCACGGTCTTCCTGATCGCGCACACCGGCCGGGAGGCGGCGCTGCGCAGCGTCGAGGCCCTGGTGCACGGGCTGCTGAAATCGGGGCTGCGGATCAGGCTGCTGGAGACGGAGGCGGTGGACCTCGACCTGCCGGACGGGGTCGAGAAGGTGGCCGAGGGGCCGGGCGCGGCGGACGGCTGCGAACTGATCCTGGTCGCCGGCGGGGACGGCACGCTGTTGCGCGGCGCGGAGCTGGCGCGCTCGCACGGGCTGCCGATGCTGGGCATCAACCTCGGCCGGGTCGGTTTCCTGGCCGAGGCGGAGCGGGACGACCTGGCCGTGGTGGTCGAGCGGGTGGTGGACGCCGACTACGAGGTCGAGGAGCGGATGACGATCGACGTCATCGTCCGCACCAACGGCGACGTGTTGCACGAGGACTGGGCGCTGAACGAGGCGTCGATCGAGAAGGCCTCCCGGGAGCGGATGCTGGAGGTGGTGACCGAGGTGGACGGCCGTCCGGTCTCCAACTTCGGCTGCGACGGGGTGGTCTGTGCGACGCCGACCGGTTCGACGGCGTACGCCTTCTCGGGCGGCGGGCCGGTGGTGTGGCCGGAGGTGGAGGCGCTGTTGATGGTGCCGATCTCCGCGCACGCGCTGTTCGCCCGGCCGCTGGTGACCTCTCCGGACTCGGTGCTGGCGGTCGAGGTGCAGCCCAAGACCCCGCACGGGGTGCTCTGGTGCGACGGGCGCCGCTCGGTCGAACTGCCCGCCGGGGCGCGGGTGGAGGTGCGCCGGGGGAAGACGCCGGTGCGGCTGGCCAGGCTGCACCGGGCGCCGTTCACCGACCGGTTGGTCGCCAAGTTCGCGCTCCCGGTGACGGGTTGGCGCGGTCGCTCGAACACCCCCTGCTGACGGTCCGCCGGATCGTCCGGGCGGCTCAGACCGCCAGTGCCTGGCCCTCGTCGGCCGCGCCGAGCCGGCCGCCCGCGGTGGCGCGGGCGGCCACCGCGGCCAGCCGCCGCACGGCGGCGGGGACGGCGGCGGCGGGCACGGTGAGCGGGATCCGGATGTGGTGTTCGAAGGCGCCGTCCGAGCCGAACCGGTTGCCGGCCGCGATCCGGACCCCGGCCCGTTCCCCGGCCTGGGCCAGCGCCGCGCCGGACAGGCCGTCGGTGGTGACCCAGAGCGCGAGGCCGCCGGGCGGCAGCGGGAAGCCCCACTCCGGCAGCTGCTCGGACAGCGCGGCGGCGAAGGCGTGCGCGGTGGCCCGCAGCCGGTCCAGCTGGTGGGCGCGGACGGCCGGGAGCGGTTCGCCCAGCAGTTCGGCGGCGATCAGCTGGTCGAGCACCGGGGTGCCGACGTCGCTGTAGACCCGCTCGGTGGCCAGCCGCCGGACCAGCGCGGGCGCGGCCCGGACCCAGCCGATCCGCAGGCCGCCCCAGAGCAGCTTGCCGGCCGATCCGACGGTGACCACCTGGGCGGCCCGGTCCAGTGCCGCCACCGGGCGCGGCAGCGGCGTGGACTCCGGTACGCCCCAGCCCAGTTCGGCGGTGGTCTCGTCCACCAGCACGATGCTCCCGACGGCCCGGGCGGCGGCCAGCAGCCGGCGCCGCTGGTCCTCGTCGATCAGTGCGCCGGTCGGGTTGTGGAAGTCCGGGATGACGTAGGAGACCTTGGGGGCGGCCCCGCGCAGCACCCGCTGCCACTCCTCCAGGTCCCAGCGCCTGGGGGCCGCGGAGGCGTCGTACGGGACCGGCACCAGGCGGGCGCCGGTGAGGTGCAGCGCCTGGAGGGTGTGGGCGTAGCTGGGGGCCTCGACGGCGACCCGGTCGCCGCGGCCGACCAGGACCCGCTGGACCAGGTGCAGTCCGCCCATCGCGCCGGTGGTGACGAGGATCTGGTCGGGGATGGTGGGCAGGCCGCGCTCGGTGTAGCGGCGGGCGACGGCCTCGCGCAGCACCGGGACGCCGGTGGGGTAGTGGCCGTGCCCGGCGGCGTACTGCGGCAGCAGTTCGACGGCCCGGGCGGCGGCCCGGCCCAGCCAGGGCTGGGGGGCGGGCAGGGCGGCGACGCCGAGGTCGAGGATCCGGCCCTGTTCGTCCGGCGGGACGGGGTGCAGGGCGTCGCTGGGCGGCGGGGCGCCCTCGGGCAGGGCGGTCCAGCTGCCGGCGCCGCGCCGGCTGAGCAGGTAGCCGTCGCCGCGCAGGGCCTCGTAGGCGGTGGCGACGGTGGTGCGGCTGAGTTCCAGGGCGGAGGCGAGTTCGCGTTCGGCGGGCAGTCGGGCGCCGACCGGGAGCCGGCCCTCGGTGACCAGCAGCCGGATCTGCCCGGCCAGGGTGCGGTAGGCGGGGCGGCGGGCGGTGGCCGGTTCGGGCAGTCGCGCGGTGGCGAGCAGCCGGGCCAGCGCGGGCGGGGTGACGGTGGTGTGCCAGTCGGCCATCGCTGATCAGTCCACTTGCTCGGAATTGGCCCTGTCGGGGGCCGTATTGGCTCTCTCATCATGGCAGTGCGGCCGTCGAGTCCGCCACCGTCGGGCGCGACCCGGCGGTGCAGCACCACCCGCAGGAGCACCAGTGGCCACCACGACCGCACCCACGACCGCACCCACGCCGCCGCCTGCCGTCGGGCCCCGCCCCGGCCTCGCCGTCCGGGTCCTCGGCGACACCCACGCGCTGGGCCGCCGGCTCCCCCAGCTCGCCGTCGGCCTCGCGCTGTACGGGGCGAGCATGGCGCTGATGCTCCGCTCCGGCCTCGGCCTCGACCCCTGGGACGTCTTCCACCAGGGCCTGCAACGGGTGTTCGGGCTCACCGTGGGAGCCTGGGTGACCGTCTGCGGCGCCCTGGTGCTGCTGCTGTGGATCCCGCTGCGCCAGCGCCCGGGGGTGGGCACCGTCGCCAACGTGCTGGTGATCGGCGCGGCGATGGACATCACCCTGCGGGTGGTCGACGGCCCGCAGGGGCTGCCCGCCCGGGCCGCGCTGACGGCCGCCGCGGTGCTGCTCAACGGCGTCGCCTCCGGCCTCTACATCGGCGCCCGGCTCGGCCCGGGCCCGCGGGACGGCCTGATGACCGGACTGCACCGGCGCACCGGGCGCTCGCTGCGGCTGATCCGCACCGGCATCGAGGTCACCGTGCTGGCCGTCGGACTGCTGCTCGGCGGTACCGCCGGGGTCGGCACGGTGGTGTACGCGCTGCTCATCGGCCCGCTGGTGCAGCTCTTCCTGCCATGGTGCACGGTGCCCACCGCCGCTCAAACGCCCCGGAAGGAGTGAACCCGGCGGCACGGAGTTGCCGCGCGCCGTTGCCGCTCGTCGCGCTCCGGGGGCGGAACCTCGTAAGGTCGTCTCCGTGTTGGACGAGATGCGGATACGGGATCTTGGGGTCATCGACGATGCGGTGGTCGAGCTGGCTCCCGGCTTCACCGCCGTGACCGGTGAGACCGGCGCCGGCAAGACCATGGTGGTGACCAGCCTCGGCCTCCTGCTCGGCGGCCGCGCCGACCCCGGCCTGGTGCGCCACGGGGCCGGCCGCGCCGTGGTGGAGGGCCGGCTGGAACTGCCCGCGGACTCCCCGGCGGCGGCCCGCGCCGTCGAGGCCGGGGCCGAACTGGACGACGGAGCGCTGCTGATCAGCCGGACCGTGTCCGCCGAGGGCCGCTCCCGGGCGTACGTCGGCGGGCGGGCCGTCCCGGTCGGGCTGCTCACCGAACTCGGCGAGGACCTGATCGCCGTGCACGGCCAGACCGACCAGCAGCGGCTGCTGCGCCCGGCCCGCCAGCGCGGCGCGCTGGACCGCTACGCGGGCGGGACGGTCGCCGAGCCGCTGGCCCGCTACCGGGAGACCTACCGCGCCCTGCGCGAGGTCGCGGCCACCCTGGAGGAGCTGACCACCCGGGCCCGCGAGCGCGCCCAGGAGGCCGACCTGCTGCGCTTCGGCCTGGACGAGATCGCCGCCGCCGAGCCGGTGGCCGGGGAGGACGTCGAGCTGGCCGCCGAGGCCGAGCGGCTCGGCCACGCCGACGCGCTCTCCTCCGCCGCGACCCTCGCCCACGCCGCCCTGGCCGGCGACCCGGCCGACCCGGAGGCGCTGGACGCGGGCACCCTGCTCGCCCAGTCCCGGCGCGCCCTGGACGCCGTGCGCCACCACGACGAGCGGCTGGCCGCCCTGGCCGACCGGCTGAACGAGGTCGGCTACCTGCTGGCCGACGTCGCCGGGGACCTCGCGGGCTACGCCGACGACCTGGACGCCGACCCGGTGCGCCTCGCCGCGGTCGAGGACCGCCGGTCCGTGCTGGCCCAGCTGCTGCGCAAGTACGGCGGCGAGGACAACGACCTCGCCGAGGTGATCGCCTGGGCCGAGGCCGGGTCCGCCCGGCTCGCCGAACTCGACGGCGACGACGAGCGGATCGACCAGCTCGGCGCCCAGGAGACCGAGCTGCGGGCCGAGTTGGCCGAGCTGGCGGCCGAGGTCTCGGCCGCCCGGCAGGCCGCCGCCGGACGCTTCGCCGAGGCCGTCTCCGCGGAGCTCGCCGAACTCGCCATGCCGCACGCCCGGGTGACCTTCTCGATCACCCGGGTCGACGACCTGGCCGGCATCGAACTGGACGGCCGCACCGTCGCGTACGGGCCGTACGGCGTGGACGAGGTCGAGGTGCTGCTCGCCCCGCACCCGGGTGCCCAGCCGCGCCCGATCGCCAAGGGCGCCTCGGGCGGTGAGCTCTCCCGGGTGATGCTCGCCGTCGAGGTGGTCTTCGCGGGCGCCGATCCGGTCCCCACCTACCTGTTCGACGAGGTGGACGCGGGCGTCGGCGGCAAGGCCGCGGTCGAGATCGGCCGCCGGCTGGCCAAGCTGGCGGAATCCGCCCAGGTCGTGGTGGTCACCCACCTCCCGCAGGTGGCCGCGTTCGCGGACCGGCACCTGGTGGTGGAGAAGACCCACGACGGCACCGTGACCCGTTCCGGGGTCAAGGTGTTGAACGACGAGGAGCGGGTGCGGGAACTCTCCCGGATGCTGGCCGGCCTGGAGGACTCGGAGCTGGGCCGGGCCCACGCCGAGGAGCTGCTGGCCGCCGCCCGGGCCCCTCGCCACAGCTAGGCCCGGTCCGGCCCTGGCCAGCGGATCTCGGCGGATCGGCCCGCCGGGATCGGCCGGACGGGGTCGGCCGGAACCGGCGGTCCTCCCCGCCGGGACGGCGACGCGCCCCCCGTGGCGCCGACTGTCCAAGAGGGCCGCCGACCTGGCATGGTGGCGGCTGGACACTGGCTTTCCAGTCCCGAGCGCCGCCGGGCGGGCAATCCTCGCGAAGCGGCGCGCGAACCTGATCGAGTCGGATGCGAGACGACGTGGACCATTCCGCTGCCCGGGCCACCGCGGCCGCCCCGGAACCGGGGCAGCTGCACGTGGTACTCGTCCTGGCCGCCAGCACCGGCGGCATCGGTGCGCACGTGCGTTCCCTGGCCCAGGGCCTGGTCGCGCACGGGGTGACCGTCACGGTCTGCGCACCGGCCGGCACGGACGCGCTGTTCGGTTTCTCCCGCACCGGCGCGCGGTTCCACACCGTCGACATCACCCCCACCGCGGGGGCCCGCAGCGACGCCACCGCGATCGGCGAGCTGCGCCGGGCGTTCACCGGCGCCGACGTGGTGCACGCCCACGGGCTGCGGGCCGGCCTGCTGTCCGACCTCGCGCTGCGCACCGCCGGCCGCTTCCCGGGCCTGCGCCCGGAGACCCCGCTGGTGGTCACCTCGCACCACGCGCTGCTGGCCACCGGCATGGAGCGGCGGCTGCAGCGGTTGATGGAGCGCCGGGTGGCGCGCGCCGCCGACCTGGTCCTCGGCGCCTCCTCCGACCTGGTCGCCAGGGCCCGTGAACTGGGTGCCACCGACGCCCGGCTGGGCCCGGTGGCCGCCCCGCCGATGCCGGAGGGGCGGCTCGGCCGGGCCGAGGCGCGCGCCGCGCTGCTCGGCGACGGCCCGGACCGCCCGCTGGTGCTGGCGGTCGGCCGGCTCGTCCCGCAGAAGGCCTTCGGGACGCTGCTGGACGCCGCCCAGGGGCTGTCCGCGCTGGACCCGGAGCCGCTGCTGCTGCTCGCCGGGGACGGTCCGGAGGCGGGCCCGCTGCGCGAGCGGGTGGCCGCCGAGAAGCTGCCGGTGCGCCTGCTCGGCTACCGCACCGACGTCCCCGACCTGCTGGCCGCCGCCGACGTGGTGGTGGTCTCCAGCCGCTGGGAGGCCCGCTCGCTGGTGGTCCAGGAGGCGATGCGGGCCGGCGTGCCGGTGGTCGCCACCGCCGTCGGCGGCATCCCCGAACTGGTCGGCGACGCCGCCCTGCTGGTGCCGCCGGGGGACCCGGCGGCGCTCGGCCGGGTGGTGCGCGGGCTGCTCGCGGACCCGGCCCGCCGGGAGCAGCTGGTGGCGGCCGGCCGGCAGCAGGCCGAGACCTGGCCGGACGAGGCCGCCACCGTCGCCCAGGTGCTCAGCACCTACGACGAGTTGGTGCAGCGGGGCTGAGCACCCCCGGCGGTGGGCCTCAGACGCCCGCCCGCTCCACCCGCTCCGCGGCCCGGTCGGCCTCGGCGCCGTCCGGCTGGGCCGACAGGTAGGCGGCGCCGCAGGCGGTCAGCCGCAGGGCGGTGTCGATCAGCGGGACGTGGCTGAACGCCTGCGGGAAGTTGCCGACCTGGCGCTTGAGCCGAGGGTCCCACTCCTCGGCGAGCAGCCCGAGGTCGTTGCGCAGGGACAGCAGCCGGTCGAACAGTTCGCGGGCCTCCTGCACCCGGCCGATCATGGCGAGGTCGTCGGCGAGCCAGAACGAGCAGGCCAGGAAGGCGCCCTCGTGGCCGGACAGGCCGTCCACGTTGTTGCCCGACTCGTCGTGGGTCGGGTAGCGCAGCACGAAGCCGTCCTCGGTGGACAGTTCGCGCTGGATCGCCTCGATGGTGCCGATCACCCGCTTGTCGTCCGGCGGCAGGAAGCCGACCTGGGGGATGAGCAGCAGCGAGGCGTCCAGCTCCTTGCCGCCGTAGTACTGGGTGAAGGTGTTGCGCTCGGGGTCGTAGCCCTTCTCGCAGACGTCCCGGTGGATGGTCTCGCGCAGCACGCGCCAGCGCTCCAGGTGGCCGTCGGAGGGGGCGTCCTCGGGGGTCTGCTCCAGCAGCTTGATGGTGCGGTCGACGGCGACCCAGGCCATCACCTTGGAGTGGACGAAGTGCCGGCGCGGGCCGCGGACCTCCCAGATGCCCTCGTCCGGGTTCTGCCAGTGGTCCTCCAGGTACTCGATCAGGCGCAGCTGGAGGTTGTGGGCGTGGTCGTTGCGGACCAGGCCGGTCATGTGGGCCAGGTGCAGGGCCTCCACCACCTCGCCGTAGACGTCGAGTTGGAGCTGTCCGGCGGCGCCGTTGCCGATCCGCACGGGCAGCGAGCCCTCGTAGCCGGGCAGCCAGTCCAGCGAGGACTCGGTGAGCTCGCGCTCGCCGGCGATGCCGTACATGATCTGCAGGTTCTCCGGGTCGCCGGCGACCGCGCGCAGCAGCCACTCGCGCCAGGCGCGGGCCTCCTCGCGGTAGCCGGTGCGCAGCAGCGAGGAGAGGGTGATCGCGGCGTCGCGCAGCCAGGTGTAGCGGTAGTCCCAGTTGCGCTCGCCGCCGATGTCCTCGGGCAGCGAGGTGGTGGGGGCGGCGACGATGCCGCCGGTGGGGGCGTAGGTGAGGCCCTTGAGGGTGATCAGCGAGCGGACCACGGCCTCGCGGTAGGGGCCCTGGTAGGTGCACTGGCCGGCCCAGTCGTGCCAGAACTCGGCGGTGGCGTCGAGCATCGCCTCGGCGTCCGGGACGGCCGGCGGCTCCAGGTGGGAGGCCTGCCAGGTGAGGGCGAAGGCGATCCGCTCGCCGGCCCGGACGGTGAAGTCGGCGTAGGTGGTGAGGTCGCGCCCGTAGGTCTCGGCCTCGCCGTCCAGCCAGACCGAGTCGGGCCCGGCCACGGCGACGGTGCGGTGGCCGCCGTCGGCCTGCTCGACCCGGTGCACCCAGGGGACGATCCGGCCGTAGGAGAAGCGCATCCGCAGCGCCGAGCGCATCCGCACGGTGCCGGCCACGCCCTCGACGATCCGGATCATCTGCGGCACGGAGTCCTTGCCGGCCAGCGGGCGGGGCGGCATGAAGTCGATCACCCGGACGGTGCCGCCCTGGGCGTCCCACTCCTGCTCCAGGATCAGCGAGTCGCCCCGGTAGCGGCGGCGGTCGGCGGGCACGGCGGGGGCGGCGGCGGTGGGCGGCGGGACGCGCGGGCCGGCGGTGTCGCCGAGGCGCGGCAGGGCGGCCTCGGCGGGGGCGGCGGCCGGGGCGGGGAGCTCGGTCGCCACCGCCTCGGCCGGTCCGATCCGCCAGAAGCCGTGTTCATCGGTGCCGAGCAGGCCGGCGAACACCGCCGGCGAGTCGAAGCGGGGGAGGCAGAGCCAGTCCACCGCCCCGTCCCTGCTGACCAGGGCAGCGGTCTGCATGTCCCCGATGAGTGCGTAGTCCTCGATACGGCCGGCCACGTGGATCTCCAGTTCGCAATGTGGTCAGGGCATCGGCGAACCAGGGAGCGAGCGGGTCTGCGGGGCCGGGGGTTCACCCCGGGACGTCCGGCCCGCCGGGGGGTGGTGGCGGGCCTTGCTGGAGTGTCCGCGCGGGGCTCGGTCGAGCCCCAGGGGGTGGGTGGGGAGGAGCTGGATAACGGGGAGGTCCGGTCGCGCATCGGGGACCGGGAGTGTCCTGACGCTCCCACGCCCTCCGCGTGCTCGTGCTGTCGCGATGCGTCCGTGCAGCTTACGACGGACGAAAGGGGCGAAGCACGCGGGCGCAGCCTCGTGTGGCGCCGCAATTCGGCGGAAATGCCGTGCATCGCGGGGGCGCGGCGCAGGATGGTCCGGAAGGATCAGCTCCGGGTGGCCGTAACGGAGGGGCTGGCATGGCCCGGTCGGAGTACCCCGGCTGGCCCGGTCCGGTGGGTGGTGCGACCGGTGTGACGCGTGCGGCGGATGGTGCGCCGGTGGTGCGCCCGGCGCACGCTCCCGGAGTGCCGGGCGCGGGCCGAGCGCGGGCCGAAAGGCGTCCCGGTCAGGTCACTGTTACCCTGGTATCCCGTGGACCGGCGGGATCAAAACGCCCCGGACCAGCCGAACCGACGACCCTTCGAGCGCCGCGCAGCCTGCCGGCCTCCCGTCGCCCGGCGAGCCCCGAGCCTCCCGCCCACGTCACTTTCGACACGCGACCCACGGGAGCCCCCTCTTGGCACAGCCCCATTCCGGCAAGGCAGCGAACGGCCGCGCCGTGACGACCAAGCACCTCTTCGTCACCGGGGGTGTTGCCTCTTCGCTCGGAAAGGGGCTGACCGCCTCCAGCCTCGGCGCGCTGCTCAAGGCCCGCGGCCTGCGCGTGACGATGCAGAAGCTCGACCCGTACCTCAACGTGGACCCGGGCACCATGAACCCGTTCCAGCACGGTGAGGTCTTCGTCACCGACGACGGCGCCGAGACCGACCTGGACATCGGCCACTACGAGCGGTTCCTCGACACCAACCTGCACGGCTCGGCGAACGTCACCACCGGCCAGGTGTACTCGACGGTCATCGCCAAGGAGCGCCGAGGCGAGTACCTGGGCGACACCGTCCAGGTCATCCCGCACATCACCAACGAGATCAAGTCCCGGATCCGCCGGATGGCGACCGAGGACGTCGACGTCGTGATCACCGAGGTCGGCGGCACCGTCGGCGACATCGAGTCGCTGCCGTTCCTGGAGGCCGTCCGCCAGGTCCGCCACGAGGTCGGCCGGGACAACGTGTTCTTCGTGCACGTCTCCCTGCTGCCGTACATCGGCCCCTCGGGCGAGCTCAAGACCAAGCCCACCCAGCACTCCGTCGCCGCGCTGCGCAACATCGGCATCCAGCCGGACGCGATCGTGCTGCGCGCCGACCGCGAGGTCCCGCAGGCGATCAAGCGCAAGATCTCGCTGATGTGCGACGTGGACGAGGAGGCCGTGGTCGCGGCCATCGACGCCAAGTCGATCTACGACATCCCGAAGGTGCTGCACGGCGAGGGCCTGGACGCCTACGTGGTGCGCCGCCTGGACCTGCCGTTCCGCGACGTGGACTGGACCACCTGGGACGACCTGCTGCGCCGCGTCCACGAGCCGCAGCACATCGTCAAGGTCGCCCTGGTCGGCAAGTACATCGACCTGCCGGACGCCTACCTGTCGGTGACCGAGGCGCTGCGCGCCGGCGGCTTCGCCAACAACGCCCGGGTCGAGATCAAGTGGGTCACCTCGGACGACTGCGAGACCCCCGAGGGCGCCCGCGAGCAGCTCGGTGACGTCGACGCGATCTGCATCCCCGGCGGCTTCGGCGACCGCGGCGTCAACGGCAAGGTCGGCGCCATCACCTTCGCCCGCGAGAACAAGGTCCCGCTGCTGGGCCTGTGCCTGGGCCTGCAGTGCGTGGTCATCGAGGCCGCCCGCAACCTGGCCGGCCTGCCCGAGGCCAACTCCACCGAGTTCGACGCCGCCGCCAAGCACCCGGTCGTCTCCACCATGGCCGAGCAGCTGGCGATCGTCGACGGCAAGGGCGACCTGGGCGGCACCATGCGCCTGGGCCTCTACCCGGCCAAGCTCGCCGAGGGCTCGATCGTCCGCGAGGTCTACGGCGGCGAGCCGTACGTCGAGGAGCGCCACCGCCACCGCTACGAGGTCAACAACGCCTACCGCGCGGACCTGGAGAAGACCGGCCTGCAGTTCTCCGGCCTCTCGCCCAAGGGCGACCTCGTCGAGTACGTCGAGTACCCGCGCGAGGTGCACCCGTACCTGGTGGCCACCCAGGCCCACCCGGAGCTGAAGTCCCGCCCGACCCGCCCGCACCCGCTGTTCGCGGGCCTGGTCAAGGCCGCCATCGAGATCAAGACGGCCCCGGCCGCGGAGTAGTCCTCCTGCTCCCGGCCCCGGTCGCGCACCGGACGGCGGCCCCGCGATTCCCGCGGGGCCGCCGTTCGGCGTTAGATTGTGTCGTACTGACGAAAAGGGGAGAGCGATGGACGAGCAGAGCGACCTGGTGATCGCCGACACGGCCGAGGAGTGGGAGGTCCGGGCGAGCTCGACGCCGTTCCAGGGCCGGGTCACCGGCGTGCGCAGCGAGGAGGTCCGGATGCCCGACGGCAGCTGGTCCCGGCGCGACTACCAGACCCACCCCGGCTCGGTCTCCGTGCTCGCCCTGGACGACGAGCAGCGGGTGCTGGTGCTGCGCCAGTACCGCCACCCCGTCCGCCAGCGGCTCTGGGAGCTGCCGGCCGGCCTGCTCGACGTACCCGGCGAGAACCCGTGGCACGCCGCCCGGCGCGAGCTGTACGAGGAGGCCCACTGCCGGGCCGACACCTGGCGGGTCCTCGCCGACTACTACACCTCCCCGGGCGGCACCGACGAGGCGCTGCGGATGTTCCTGGCCACCGACCTCGCCGAGGCCGAGGGCCGGCGGTACGAGGCCGAGGGCGAGGAGCAGGAGATCGAGGTCGCCCGGGTGCCGGTGCCCGAGCTGATCCGGCTGATCCAGGCCGGGCGGCTGCACAACCCGACCCTGGTCACCGGCGTCCTCGCCGTGCACGCCGCGCTGACCTCCCCGGACGGCCTGGACGGGCTGCGCCGCCCGGACGCACCGTGGCCGGCCCGCCCCTTCGAGGTCTGACCGCCCGTCGGGGCGTGGGCGAACCAGCGGGGTTGATGCCTTGGGGTGATTCACCGGTTCGTACGACCGGATGTCACCTCCGATCAGTCGGACGGTCGAACTACGCTTCGCAGACAGGGCGCCCGTCCCGGGCCGCCTCCGCCGAGCGCAGCGGGCCTTCCGGCCGGACGCCGGGCGCGGGATGACGTCGGGAGTGGCACGGGTGGCGAGGAAGACGGCGACGATGGACCCCGGCCCCGACGCGCCCGCCGGCGCCGTCCCGGGGCTCGACCGGCTGCCCGCCGGGCCCGCCCTGTTCGCCGGGCGGCGCACCGAACTGGCCGCGCTGCGGGCGGCCGCGACCCGCCGGGTGAGCGGCCGCTGCCCCGTCCTGGTGCTGGCCGGGCGCCCCGGCTCGGGCCGCACGGCGCTCGCCGCCCGCTTCGCCCGGACCGCCGCCGCCGACTACCCGGACGGCGTGCTGTTCGCCCGGCTGTCCGCCCCGGACGGCGGGCGGGTGCCGCCGGGCCGGGCCGCCCGGCTGCTGCTGGAGCAGCTCGACCCGCAGGCCGCCGTACCACTGCCCGGCGCCGTCGAGGACGGACGGGACGAACCGGGCGGCGTGGCCCTGCGGGAGGCCCTGGCGGGACGCCGGGTGCTGCTGGTGCTGGACGACGTCCGGGACGCCGGGCAGCTGTGGCCGCTGCTCGCCGACGAGCCCGGCTGCCTGGTGCTCGCCACCACGGCCGGGCCGCTCACCGGCATCGAGGACATCGACCCGGTGATCCTCGGCGGGCTGGACCGGCAGGCCTCCGGGGAACTGCTGGCCGACCTGGTGGGCGGCACCCGGGTCTCCTGCGACCCGGTCGGCGCGGCCGACCTCGCCGAGGCCTGCGCCGCCGGGCCGGCCGCGCTGCGGCTGATCTCGCGGTGGCTGCGCGGCAACCCGAAGATCGCGGTCACCGACGCGGCGCGCGAGCTCACCCGGGCGGTGGGGGAGGAGTCCGAGGCCTCGGGCGCCAAGGGCACCGGGCGCGGCCGGGCGGGGAAGGCCGGGAAGGGCGCGAGGACCGCGAAGGCCGGCCGGACGCCGAGGACCGACGCGGCACCGGAGAAGAAGGAGGAGGGCGCCCAGGCGCAGGACGGGGCCGCGGAGCCCGCCGCCGCGCCCGAGCCGGCCGGCGACCCGTCGACCTGGGTCAAGCCCGAGCCCGCGCCCGCCGAGCCGGTGCCCGTCCCCGACAACGACCCGCTGCTGGGCGCCTTCACCCTGCTCTACCGGGGACTGCCGGCCGCCCAGGCACGGATGCTGCGCACCCTCACGCTCGCCCCGGCGCAGACCGCCGACCCGCGCACCGCCTCCGCCCTGGTCGGCTGCCCGGCGCCGGAGGCGGCCGCGACGCTGGCCGCGCTGGCCGAGCGGGAACTGCTCGGCGAGGAGGCTCCGGCCGCCGACGGCACCCCGCGCTACCGGGTGCCCGGGCGGCTCTACCAGCGGCTGGTCCGGCTGCGGGAGCAGGAGGACCGGCCCGCCGAGACCGAGCTCGCCCGGGCCCGGCTGCTGGAGCGGCTGGTCCGGCTGACCGAGTCGGCCCGCGCCCTGCTGGACCCGGCCGACGGCCCGGCCCCCGACCCGCTGCCCCCCGCGCTGCGGCTGGACTCGGCCGGGCACGCCCGGGACTGGCTGACGGGGGAGCGGGAGCTGCTGCTCGGCGCGGTGGCCGACGCGATCGGCCAGGGCGACCTGGACGGCTCGGCCGGCCGGCTGGTCACCGCGCTGCTGCGGGCCCTGCCGCTGACCGGCACGGCCGCCCCCGCCGACCTCTACCGGCTGCACGAGCTGGTGCTCACCGTCGCCGAGCGCAACGGGCGCCCCCGCCGGGCCTCGGCGGCGCTGCTCAACCTGGGCGACCTCCAGGCCTCGGCGGGCCGCTGGGAGCAGGCCGCCGGGCACTACCGGGCCGCCCTGGAGCACGCCCGGGAGGTCGGCGACGAACCGCTCTGCGCCCGGGCCCTGGAGGGCGCGGCGGGCTGCCATCGGGCGCTCGGCGACGCGGTGCGCGCCGCCGACTGGTACGGGCGGGCGCTCGGGCTGCGGCGGTCGCTGGGCGACCACGCGGCCGAGGCCCGGCTGCTGGCCCGGGTCGCCGAGGCGCACACCGCCCAGCGCCGCTTCGAGGAGGCCGACCGGGAGTACCGGGCCGCGCTGGCCGTGCTGCGCCGGATCGGCGACGAGCGCGGCCGGGAGGCGGTCGGCAGCGCCCTCGCCGACCTGCGGGAACGTGTCGACGGCGGGTGGTGAGGGCGGTTTCGGAGGTATCGTCGAAAGTGCCCTGTTACGACACCTATGACAGGTAAGTTCCAGTGGAAGCCTACGAACCTGCCAATGCCTTCGGCGAAATTGTTAGATTTGGAAGGCTGACAGGCCGCCTGGGCTTCATTACACTCGAACCCAGTCGCGCAGCGATCCCCTGCCCCGGCATGCCCGGAGGCTTCCCCACGTGCGCGTCGCCCACCGGTCTTCTCCGGTCGGGACCCCCATGGCAAGAGGACGTGTTCAGTCGTGAAGGTCGGCATCCCCCGCGAGGTCAAGAACCACGAGTACCGCGTGGCCATCACGCCCGCCGGCGTGCATGAGCTGGTCCGCAACGGCCACGAGGTCTACATCGAGGACAACGCCGGTCTCGGCTCCTCGATCCCCAACGAGGAGTACGTGGCCGCCGGCGCCACCATCCTCCCCACCGCCGACGAGGTGTGGGCCACGGCCGACCTGCTGCTGAAGGTCAAGGAGCCCATCGCCTCCGAGTACCACCGGCTGCGCAAGGGCCAGACCGTCTTCACGTACCTGCACCTCGCGGCCGACCGGGCCGGCACCGACGCGCTGGTCGCCTCCGGCACCACCGCGATCGCGTACGAGACCGTCCAGCTGGGCAACGGCGCGCTGCCGCTGCTCGCCCCGATGTCCGAGGTCGCGGGCCGGCTGGCCCCGCAGGTCGGCTCGTACCACCTGATGCGCCCGGCCGGCGGCCGCGGCGTGCTGCCCGGCGGCGTGCCCGGCACCCACCCGGCCAAGGCCGTCGTCATCGGCGGTGGCGTCTCCGGCTGGCACGCGGCCACCATCGCCATCGGCATGGGCTACGACGTGACCCTGCTGGACCGCGACATCAACAAGCTGCGTGAGGCCGACCGGATCTTCGGCACCAAGATCAAGGCCATCATGTCCAACTCCTTCGAGCTGGAGAAGGCCGTCCTGGACGCCGACCTGGTCATCGGCGCCGTGCTGATCCCGGGCGCCAAGGCCCCGAAGCTGGTCACCAACGAGCTGGTCTCCCGGATGAAGCCGGGCTCCGTGCTCGTCGACATCGCCATCGACCAGGGCGGCTGCTTCGAGGACTCGCACCCCACCACGCACGACGACCCGACCTTCCAGGTCCACAACTCGGTCTTCTACTGCGTGGCCAACATGCCGGGCGCCGTCCCGAACACCTCCACCTACGCGCTGACCAACGCCACCCTGCCGTACGTGCTGGAGCTGGCCAACCGGGGCTGGAAGGAGGCGCTGCGTCGTGACGCCGCGCTCGCCAAGGGCCTGAACGTCCACGAGGGCCAGATCACCTTCCCGGCCGTGGCCGAGGCCTTCGGCCTGGAGTCGGTCACGCTGGAGAGCGTGCTCGCCTGAACTCCCTGACCGCACGGCGGTCGTTCGCCCCCGACCCGATGCCCTCGGGTCGGGGGCTTCGCCGTGCCCGTGAACAGCGGGTGGACCGGGCGGGTCGCTCTGTCGTCAATTTCCGTCGGTGGTGTCACCCGACCCTCGGCGTCCCGCAGAAACGTTAGGGTCATGGGCCTGCTCATCCCTTGACAGCAGCCCGCCCGATAGTCGACACATCGTGCCCACTACCGTGGATTGTGTTGCTGCGAACGCCTTGAACGGCCTAGAGTCGCAAACCGTCGGCATGCTGCCACGCTGACGAATCGACATAGAGTCCTGGATCCCCAAGGAGGTAAGACGACTTGTGAATGAGTCGACAATTGCTCCCGGGGGTGGTCAGCCAGGACTGGCGGAGCTCACCGCCGGCCAGCCGAGTGAGGAGCCCGGGGCCCGGCAGGCATCCGTGGGCTCGGCCGAGGTCGGCTCGGTCGCACTCCGTACCTTCGAAGCACGCCAGAACACAGCGCAGGTGACCACGGTGACCGATCACGACGCCGACTTGGCGGCCTACGGCCTGGCCTACGGCGAGTTCGCCTACGGCGCCTACGACGACCCGGACGCCGAGTACGAGCCGGACCCGGAGTACGCGGCCACGCTGGCCCCCGACGCCGCGCGCCAGCGCCGCGAGCGGGTCGGCCCGACCGGCCGCCCGCTGCCGTACTTCCCGATCCCCGCGCCGGTCGCCGAGCACGGACCCGCCCAGATCATCGCCATGTGCAACCAGAAGGGCGGCGTCGGCAAGACCACGTCGACCATCAACCTGGGCGCGGCGCTGGCCGAGTACGGCCGCCGGGTGCTGCTCGTCGACTTCGACCCGCAGGGCGCGCTCTCGGTCGGCCTCGGCGTCAACCCGATGGAGCTCGACGTCACCGTCTACAACCTGCTCATGGAGCGGGGCCTGACGGCCGATGAGGTGCTGCTCAAGACCGCCGTCCCGGGCATGGACCTGCTGCCCTCCAACATCGACCTCTCCGCCGCCGAGGTGCAGCTGGTCAGCGAGGTGGCCCGGGAGTCCGCGCTGGCGCGCGCCCTCAAGCCGCTGCTGCCGGACTACGACTTCGTCATCATCGACTGCCAGCCCTCGCTGGGCCTGCTGACGGTCAATGCGCTGACGGCCGCTCACAGCGTGATCGTCCCGCTGGAGTGCGAGTTCTTCGCACTGCGCGGGGTCGCGCTGCTGACCGAGACCATCGAGAAGGTGTGCGAGCGGCTCAACCCCGAGCTGCGCCTGGACGGCATCCTCGCGACCATGTACGACTCGCGCACCGTGCACAGCCGCGAGGTGCTGGCGCGGGTCGTCGAGGCGTTCGGCGAGCACGTCTTCCACACCGTCATCGGGCGGACCGTGCGCTTCCCGGAGACCACCGTCGCCGGCGAGCCGATCACGACCTACGCCACCAACTCGGTCGGGGCCGCCGCCTACCGCCAGCTCGCCAGGGAGGTGCTCGACCGGTGCCGCCCCGCCGAGTGAGTCTCCCGGGTGCCGACGAGCTGTTCCGGACCACCGGCGGGATGGCGCTGTCGCCGTCCCTCGCCCCGCGTCCGGCCGCCGAGGCATCCAGACCGGAGACCGCGCGGACCGTCAACGGCACGGAGGGCGTTGAGGGCACCGAGGCCGCCCAGGGGGCCCAGGACGACCGGCAGGCGCCCCAGGAGCAGCACCAGGGCGCCGCGGTGCCGCCGCCCGGCCAGCCGCCCGTCCAGCGG